>JAEUUM010000330.1 GCA_016787375.1 Saprospiraceae bacterium | reverse complement strand
TTTTTCAGGTCATACCAGGACTTTCTTCATGAATACCCAAAACGAAGGAAAACTATCAGATTACTACGCTTTAGGAACAGGAGCCGGACTTTCATATAAAAAAGAATTGTTCAAAAAGCTTGAATTCGGTACAAGCGGTTATTTTGTTTTCAATATATTATCCAATGATTTAGGCAAGAAAGACAGTTTGTCTAATCAAGCAAGCAGGTATGAAATTGGTCTTTTTGATATCGAAAGCCCCGAAAACAAAGAAAATATGGACAAGCTTGAGGAGCTTTATCTGAAATGGAAAGACGATCGGTTTGTAATTAGCATAGGCAGGCAGTTTATTGAAACACCATTTATAAACAAACAAGACGGGAGAATGCGCCCATCGGTTTGCGAAGGTCTTTATACAAATTTTCAAATTAATTCTGAATTGTTCTTGGAAGCTTCCTGGATTAACAGAATATCACCAAGAAGTACAACCAGATGGTTTACAATTGAAGAATCAATTGGCATCTATCCATCAGGGTTTAACATCAATGGCATCCCAAACAATTTTAAAAATAATTTGATGAGTAATGGAGTGTTGTTGATGAATTTAACTTACAGAAAAAACCAATATGAAGCTAAACTAAACAATACACTCATAGACAATATTTCTAATACAGTTTTTTTTCAGAATGAATTTCACATAGTAAGTAAAAGTGACAAATCAAGTTTATTAATCGGATTACAAGTCATAAGACAAGATGCTGTTAATGAAGGAGGCAATGCAGACCAAACCATTACTTACTTTAATAAGGGCCAACATTCTTGGGTTTTTAGTTCAAGGATAGCATACAAATCCGGGAAATTTGGTTCAAATTTAAACTACACTCGAATTACAAATGATCATCAGTTTCTATTCCCAAGAGAATGGGGAAGAGAACCTTTTTATACATTTATGCAAAGAGAACGAAATGAGGGTTTATCAAATATTCATGCATTCACCTTGAACCTTTCATACCAACTACATAAACAATACAAACTTAATTTGGGATATGGGCGGTATTATTTGCCAGATGTATCAGATTTTCAGCATAATAAATATGGCTTACCTTCATATTCTCAAATAAATTTTTCGATTGACGGCAAGCTTAATAAATTATTAGATGGTCTAGAGTGGAATCTCCTATTGGTCACCAAGTCACAAATAGACGATAAATCTTATTCGCCCAAATTCATTATGAATAGAGTTAACCTATTTCACTTTGAGGCTGTCATAAACTTTCATTTCTAAAAAAATATAGCTGAGGATTTAGTCTATGATTCAAAATAATTTTAAATTGTAACTTTTATTACAAACGCCTCTGTTTTATTATATGATTTTTGTCATTCAAATTCAAACAGAAAATTATGCATATAGAACAAATTTATACAGGCTGTCTTGCGCAAGGTGCATATTACATCACATCCAAAGGTGAAGCGGCTATTATCGATCCGATCAGGGAAATCAAACCTTATCTTGAACGGGCAGAAAGAGACGGTGTCAGAATCAAATACATTTTCGAAACCCATTTCCACGCAGACTTTGTAAGTGGTCATGTTGATCTTGCAAAAGCTACTGGGGCCAAAATTATTTACGGTCCAAATGCCAATCCAAGTTTTGATGCTCATATAGCTTTTGATGGAGAGGAATTTAAACTGGGCGATGTTGTTTTCAAAGTTTTGCACACACCTGGTCACACCATGGAAAGTACTTGCTACCTTTTAAAAAATGAAGATGGAATAGACAATGCAATTTTTACAGGTGACACTTTGTTTATTGGTGATGTTGGACGTCCTGACCTTGCCCAAAAGGCAGCAAGCATGACCCAGGAACAATTGGCTGCAACTCTTTATCATTCATTGAGAACCAAAGTCATGACTTTGGCAGATGATGTTTTGGTATACCCTGCACATGGAGCAGGTAGTGCCTGTGGTAAAAACATGAGCAAAGAGACTGTTTCAACAATCGGTCACCAAAAGCAAAACAATTACGCTTTACGAGCCAACATGACAGAAGCTGAATTTGTAAAAGAAGTCACAGATGGCTTACTTCCTCCACCTGCATATTTCCCGCTCAATGTTGCTCTTAACAAACATGGATATGAAAATATTGATGTAGTTATGCAACGTGGTATGCGTGCATTGACTCCCAAAGAATTTGAAATTGCAGCGAATGAAACAGGTGCAGTTATGTTAGACACCAGAAATGCTCAAAAATTTTCAGAAGGTTTTATTCCAAATAGTATCAATATTGGGCTCGATGGACAATTTGCTCCTTGGGTTGGTGCATTGATTCCTGACTTAAAGCAAAATATCTTGCTGATTACTGATCCCGGAAAAGAGGAAGAAACATTAACCCGCTTATCAAGAGTAGGCTATGATCAGGTACTTGGTTACCTAAAAGACGGTTTTGTATCATGGTTAAATTCCGGTAAAGAAATTGACACCATAAAAAGAATAAGTCCGGAAGAATTTGCGAATGTATATAAAAATGAAAATCCACTGGTAATTGATGTCAGAAAGCCGGGAGAATTTGCTGCAGAGCATGTCGATGGAGCAAAGAGTATACCATTGGACTATATCAATGAAGACTTAGCACAATTTCCTAAAGATCAAAAATTTTATATCCACTGTGCCGGTGGTTACAGAAGCATGATTGCTGCATCGATATTAAAATCAAGGGGTTGGGATAATTTTGTGGAAGTTTTAGGAGGATTTGCCCAAATCAGCAAAACTGATGTACCTAAAACAGACTATGTTTGTCCGTCAACTTTGAGAAAAGCCTAGTAATTCATAACCAACAATATTATTCATCTTTTAAACAACACCACATGTTAGAACTATTAAAAAGTCCATGGCATTGGAGCGTGGCAGGGTTAATGATCGGGTTAACGGTACCCATATTATTAATTTTAGGAAATAAAAAATTTGGAATTTCTTCCTCAATGAGGCATGTTTGTGCAATTTGTATTCCTGCTAACATCCCGTATTTTAAATATGACTGGAAAAAAGAGATTTGGAATTTGTTTTTTGTCGGAGGTATATTAATAGGTGGTTTTATAGCCGCCCATTTCTTATCAAACGACAATTCAATAATTGTAGCTGATGCAACCAGGTTAAAACTTGATGGCTATGGAATAACGGATTATCATTCCTTACTGCCATCTGACTTATTTAATTGGGACAATCTATTTACTTTAAGGGGATTGGTGTTTTTTGTTTTAGGTGGATTTTTTGTTGGATTTGGGACTCGTTATGCCGGTGGTTGCACATCAGGACACTCAATCATGGGGCTTTCAAGCCTTCAATTACCATCATTAATTGCAACCATTTCATTTATGGTTGGTGGATTTTTGAGTGCCAATTTAATTATGCCATTCATTTTTCAACTTTTAAAATAACTGATTATGTCAAATACAGAAAGGGATAAAATAGATATTCGTCATAAAGATGCAATGTGCACCAATGAGTCAGAATTGGTTCACCCATGGTGGTACAACCTCAAATATACATTTGTTGGGATTGTTTTCGGAATAGTGTTTGTCAAAGCTGAAATTATCAGTTGGTTTAGAATACAAGAAATGTTTCAGCTAAGCTCTTTTCATATGTATGGAGTCATTGGAACAGCTGTGATGGTGGGTATCATATCAGTATTTTTAATCAAAAAACTGAAAATAAAAACAATCTCGGGAGAGGAAATACACATAGACAACAAAACATTTGATAAAGGGCAAATATACGGTGGACTCATTTTCGGGATTGGTTGGGCGATTACTGGCGCTTGTCCGGGACCATTATTTGCACAGATTGGTGCCGGGTTTGGTGTAGTATCCATAACTTTGCTCTCTGCCATTGCAGGAACTTGGGTGTATGGTAAATATGCTGAAAAGTTACCGCACTAGAAGTTTTGCATAAAATATTATTCTATAAAAACTGGCAAAGTCACCGGAGGTTCATTAGCTTTTGAATAAAGATATAGGTATGAAACACCTTTCACTAATATGTCAGGTATAATGATTTCAGAAGTAGTTTGTTTTGTAGGTCCGTATTGTAACCCCTCCCCTGTAACCCAAAAATAGGATTTATAATTTTCTGCGTTTTTAATTCCTATGGTTGAACCCCCTTTTACCGGATTTGGGAAAACAATTACAACATTTGTTGTGGGATCAATTGTTTTGGAAGGCCCGATTAATGTTGCAAAAATGAAGGTATCAGACACGAAAACAACAGGACCTATAGCATAATTGAAGTTTCCTTTATCAAATACAACTTCTGTTGAAAAACCAGGATTCAATGAAATCATATCCTTGAGAACGCCACTTTTTTTCATTTTAAAATGCAATTTGAATATGGCAGTGTCCTTCGGAATATTTATTGGATCAACAGTCGCACTGAACCACACAAAATTGAGTTTGTTTCCTGAAAAATAAAAATTAGTCTGATCTATTGGTAATTTTCCACTTAAATATGAAATAGATTCAACCATTGCGGTGTCAATGATTAAGCCCATTTGAACTGAAACCATAGGGTTATCTTTGGTTGAAACAAATGGTATAGAATATTCTTTGCCCGCAAGTAGAATTTCTTCTGGCATTTTTAGTTTGAGTGTGTCATTTTGACCATTCATACTCAGTCCTAAAAATATAAAAAAAACAAAAGAGAAGATTTTAATAGTATTCACAAGATAATATTTAGATTTTAGAAATGTACCCCAAATTTCAAGGATTATTTTATTAATTCAAAATTTAACTAATAATCGTATTGATCTGTAAATGGCTTCTGCCGTCAAATCCCAACTAAAAAAAGTTGAACGATCAAGGCCTTTTTGTACAAGTATTGTTGCTATGTGTTTATCCTTTTCAACCTTTTCTAAAGCATTGACTATCTCATTAACGTCTTGAGGATCAACACAAATAGCAGCATCACCAGCCACCTCTGGCATAGAGGTAACATCAGAAGTAATAACTGGAACACCGCATTTCATAGCCTCAAGTACTGGTAAACCGAATCCCTCAAAAAGTGAAATATAAACCACAGCCTTGGCTGATGCTACAAGCAACGGCAGAGAAGTATCCAAATAATTTATATGCTTAATGTCGGCAGCAAAAGGAGAATTTTTTATTCTATTCTCAATTTCGCTTGTTTGCCAAGCCATTCTGCCAATCAAAAGTAATTTTGTTGAAGTGTTGTTTATTGATTTGAATCTTTCAAAAGCATTAATTAGGTTAACAATATTTTTTCTGGGATGAAGAGCTCCATAATACAGAAAATATTCTTTTCCATCAGAATATTGATTTCGTATTAGCTGCTTGCTATCTTCCACTAAAGGTTTGAATTCATCTCTTGCTCCATTGTACGCTCTGAATATTTTATCAGCCGGAATTTGAAGACTTTTGATAATATCATTCTTTACATAATCCGAAACGGTGGCCACTTTTTCAGCTCTATTAAGAAATCTGGGAACAAAATATCTATAATACCTTTCAGTCAAAGAGTCAACTTGCTCTGGATAATGAAGATATGCAAGGTCATGCATGGTCATAAGAGTAGGCACCTTACTTCTCAGACTGCAATAGCCGTCGGGACTAAAAAATACATCGGCTTTGATTTTTTTTAAAATCCTTGGTATTGCAACTTCAAACCACAAATACCACAATACAGGATGCCTCGCAGGAGGCGGTACAACAATACCGGTAACGTTGGCAGCAAAAACAAACTTTTGATCATAGGGTCTGTCAAACAGGAAAAAAAAATCGTCTTCCGGATGAGCATCCACCATTCGCTTCAAAATCTCATAAGTATACCAGCCAATACCCTCAAGTTTGCCCTTCAATAAAAACCTCGTGTTTACTGCTATTCGCATACTGTTTTTGAGTTCTTACGTCAGAAATAAATTAAATTTGCCAAAAATACCTTAATACTAATAAATACAACGTGATAAAAACAGATATTTTAGTAATCGGAGGCGGAATAGCCGGAATGACCTTTGCTATAAAAATCGCTAAAGACCGCCCTGATCTGCAAATTACTGTGCTGACCAAGACTGAAGATGATGAAAGCAATACCCGATATGCCCAAGGAGGTGTTGCAGCCGTTTGGAACAAAGAAAAAGATTCATTTAATAAACATATTGATGACACACTTGATGCCGGAGATGGTCTTGTAGATGAAAAAATTGCGTCCATTGTCGTAAACGAAGGACCTGACAGAGTCAAAGAAATCATTGACTGGGGCACCCGGTTTGACCAAAACAAGGAGCACAATTATGATCTCGGAAGAGAAGGAGGACATTCCGAAAACCGCATCCTTCATTATAAAGATTTAACCGGTTGGGAAATACAACGTGCTTTGCTGGAAGAAACCAAGAGTCTTCCAAACATAGTTATCCATGAACATTATTTTGCGCTTGATATCATAACACAACATCATTTGGGCCACAACATCACCCGTGTAACCCCGGGTATCAATTGCTATGGTGCCTATGTTTTCGATAAAATTTTATCGAAATTTGAAACGATACTGGCTCGAAAAACCATCATTGCAACAGGTGGCTGCGGCCAAGTTTATAAAAGCACCACCAATCCGAAGATTGCTACCGGTGACGGGATTGCCATGGTTTACAGAGCAAAAGGCAGGGTAGAGAATATGGAATTTGTGCAATTTCACCCAACATCACTTTACAATCCTGCGGGAGAAAACCCTTCGTTTTTAGTATCGGAGGCTGTGCGCGGGTTTGGTGCCATACTCAAGCACAAAGACGGAACAGAATTTATGCAAAAATATGACGAACGTCTTTCACTGGCACCAAGAGATATTGTAGCTCGTGCTATTGATAATGAAATGAAACTGAATGGTGAAGATTATATGTTCCTGGATTGCAGACATTTAGACAAAGAGAAATTTTTAGAACATTTTCCAACCATTTACAACAAATGCCTTAGCATTGGCATTGACCCGATGAACCAAATGATACCGGTCGTGCCTGCCTGTCACTATATGTGTGGCGGAATCAAGACAGATGAGATGGGCAGATCTTCCATTACAAATCTTTATGCATGCGGAGAATGTACCTCGACTGGTTTGCATGGCGCGAACAGGCTTGCATCAAATTCACTACTTGAGGCCATGGTTTTTGCGCACAGGATTTTTCTGGACGTGAAAGACAACATCAACGAAATTATTTTTGCAGAAGGTTTTCCGGATTGGGATACTGAAGGCACCACTGATCCCAAAGAAATGGTCCTGATTACCCAAAGTCTCAAAGAGCTGAAAGAGATCATGAGCAGTTATGTCGGAATTGTGCGCTCTGATGTTAGGTTGCAGAGAGCTCTTGACAGACTTTATATTTTGTACAAGGAAACTGAAGATCTGTATCACAAAACCAGTATTTCGCCACAACTCTGCGAATTAAGAAATCTTATCACGATAGGTTATCTGATTACGAGGTCGGCATTTTCCAGAAAAGAGAGCCGGGGTTTGCATTTTACAACCGATTATCCGGATAAGCATACATTTATTGAGACGACGATTTTGTAAATGATCAACAAATATCTGTTGCTTTTTCATGCCTGGATTTAAATTCTCGCAGGTAGTTTACCACAGTTAGTTCTTCACTGGTCATCAATGAAGGTAAATCTTGAACGCTTGCCCCAGGATTTTCATATAGATGAAGTACTCCTAATTTTTCGAGTTGGTCTATTTGTTCAATGGCTGTTTGGTAAAAATGGTCTGCTTCAGCAAGCACCTTTCGTATTTGTTCTTTTGTCAGCCTAGTCTCGCCAAGCACCACATAAATTCTGTTGAGTTCCATATCCTCAATTTGCCTGAGCATTCTCATCAGGTGATATGGATTTTGGACGTATGGCAGAACATGTTTGATGGTTAATATCAGCCTTTTAACTACTATCGGATCATATTTACCCCATTGATGGATTTGATCGAAACAAAAATCTAGAAATTCATCAAAGTTGAATTCATTGATATGAATATTTTGATGGTATAGGGCTGAAGATTTGGTTGAAGGAAATTTTTTGATACTTAAAACCCTTATGATCTCACCAAGCTGATCAATGCAATTGAGGCAAGTAGTTGGGTCATTAACTGCCGGTGATATTGCTTTTATTGCAATGTCCACAAGTTTCCGAACACCAAAATTAATGTCCTGAGTGTAACTTCTGTACCGGTTAATCTTGAATGATTTTTCAACAAGCCAATTAAATTCAGCTTTTAATTTGTTCGCCATCTCATCTATTAGCTCTTCGTTGAGAATTATTTTCAGCAGTACGGTTGTATCTTTTAGAATGAAGGATCCGACTATCGGCATAACATATAAACCTTCAAATGTGAGCTCCGGATTTTTAATCCTGATCTCATTATAAAGTTTTATTAGTTCCTCATGGTCGACACTTTCCAGGTAGCCGCTTTCATGCTCCGAAACAACCGTTACACTTTTATGCGATTTTTTACCTCCTGTTCTGGTAAACATCAGTTGATCTCCTGGATTCCAGTTGTCCTGATACAAGTCATTTATTTCGGTTACCACTTCATATTTAATACGATTGGTGATTGTGGTTACATTCATGTTGTCACTCAAATAAGTGATCATTTTTGGAAAGCCGATCAAAAGACAATAAAAGGCAAACAAAATTGTAACCGAAATGGTGATGATGAAATCTTTGTCGCCGGTAAATGCCACAATTACCTGTGGCAGAATAATCAATCCAATTGTTCCGATGAAAAGTCCAATAAATTGCTGGGTTTTCAGGTCATTGTATAGAAAATACCTCAAGATTCTTGGTGAAAATTGTGATGAGGCTAGCTGCATCACTACAAATACTACTGAATAGGTAGTAAGTAAAATGCCAATAATAATGGCCAGAAAAGTATTGGCAATTCCAACTAATTGGAGGTAAATATCCGTGTAATTAGAAGGTAGAAAAATGTAATCAGCGACGATGAGTAAAGGCCCAACTATGCAGGTCAACACAAATCCCGTAAGTAAGCCCAGGTGTTGCAACTTATGTTCAATAGTAATTTCAAGCCTGGAGAAGAAATTGTTTCGAGATGATTTGTTCTTCATTTTCAGATTAGGGGCTAATTAACACGTTGATTAATTTAGTTAATGCTACTTTGAATTTTTTTTGAGAACCGATTTCACCAACTCAGCCTCAAACCCTTTTCGGGTGGTGTACTGGACGATATCAAAATCTGAAACATGACCTGCAGAACGAGCCTTTTCGATATTATAAAGAATGGCTTGGTGATAGTCCTCTTCATCGATTTCCTCAAGCCCGGACTGAATACAATAGCTTGAAATATTTTTCCTTTTTAGTTCATGCAAAAGCCTGATTCTACCCCATCTTTTAATCCGGAATTTACCCCTTACAAACGACTTTGCATATCGCTCCTCATTAAGATGTCCCTCCTGAATCAGTTGAATTATAACTTCCTCTAGATCCATACCATATACACCAAGCTCGAGAAGTTTATTTCTTACCTCCTGATGGCATCGTTCTTGATAATCACAATACTTCCGCAATTTGACAATAGCCATCATCGGAGTAATTGTTTGTTTAAAATTTTTCATGAGTTGAAAGATTTTAACAATATAGGCAATACTTCAAATATTTCAACATTGGGGTCATGATGATAAACTTTAAAGCCAAGTTCAGCAGCTGCCAGGGTATTGTCAACAATATCATCAATAAAAAGCGTTTCTTCCGGTTTAATTGCCACATCTTTTATGATGTATTTAAATGCATCCAGGCTAGGTTTTCGATAACCAATCAAATGCGAATAGAATACCTTATTAAAAAATCTCTCTTCAAAATCCACCACATTGTGTGTTCTTTTTAGGTGTTGATGTACCCATCTAAGATGCGTCTGATTGGTGTTGCTAAGCATATACAAATTGTAAGTCTTTCTTAGCTTTGTAAGTTCCTCCATTCTGGAATAAGGCATACCAATTAGCATTGCATTTATTGCTTTTATGATTTCATTGCCTTCAGGTACAGGTTTATAACAACGTTGAATAGCGTTTACAAAAGATTCCTCTTCCATTTCACCGCATTCGTAATTGTTGAACCAATTGTACTTATTTGTTAGGGCATCAAATGCAGCTTCATTTAAACCTTTTATAGTCCGAAAAGCACGTTCAGTAGCCGGGATATCTATATCTATCAGTACATTTCCAAAATCAAAAAGTATATTGCGAATCATAAAATCTTTTAAACTTTTCCAAATTAGTTGAAAAAAGTCAAACAAAGATGTAAATTTGCGTTCGTTTTTACAAAGGATTTAAAACATTTGTAAAATGTGGGGCCTATAGCTCAGTTGGTTAGTAGCACCTGACTCATAATCAGGGGGTCCCAGGTTCAAGTCCTGGTGGGCCCACCCATAAACAAAGGGGTTTCAAGCAATACTGTTTGAAGCCCCTTTTTTATTTGCATATAATTCGCGTTGGTAAACATATTTCAATTGCTTAGATTGTTTCGGTCGGCTTGCTTATAATTACTAACATTGCCGTTCGGCATAAATATACACCTTGTAGCTTCGTCATTATTTATGATGGTATATCTTCTAGGCGAATTATTGAAACAATAAATTGGCACAGGACTAAGAATATTAAGTCTTTACTTTTTCACTTTAGTCCCTTTGTTAATCGAAAAAAAGTTTATTTTTACTTAGCCAATTTCCCAAATTATGAAATACAGATTTCTATTTTTAATGGGATTAATATTAACCAATGTTCAAGCCCAAAATGTGGACTCCCTTGCTACCAAGCAGGTTGACAGCCTGATTCAGGTGTCACGGAAATGGACTGAACAGAAAGAATTTGAAAAGGCAATGGAGGCAAATCAGGCAGCCATGCAGATTGTGACAACCATCTTTGGGAAGGAATCCCCGGCTTTTGCCAGCGTGGCTTTCAATACAGGCCGTATCAATTACTTTATGGAAAAGCCCAATGAGGCAGAGACATGGTATCGTCAGTCAATCCAGATTCGCAAGAGGGTTTCAGGAAAAATGAATCTGGATTACGTCAAAACCGCAAGTAACCTGGCAGATATCTGCAGGATTAAGGCAAAGTATCAGGAAGCGAATTCTCTTTATCTGGAAGCTGACTCTATCGCAACCCTTCTACTGGGTAAAATAAACCCTATCAGGTTGAATATTTTAGGCAACCTTGGACATTTGTACGAATTAATGGGGTATTTTGAAAAAGAGATTTTGATTCGTCAAGAATCAGCTAAAATAAGCGACGCCATCTTTTCATCTAACAGCACAGAATATGCTGCCAGTCTCAATTCTTTAGGGAATGTTTACCATTTTTTGGGAGATGATGCATCTGCAGAAGAATATTATCGCAAAGCGCTTGCATTATACTTGAATTTAGAAGGCAAAGTAAGTATGCAATATGTGGGCTCTTTGATAAATTTGGCTACTATTACTAATGGTTGGGGTGGATATGACAAAGGTGTCCCTATGCTGGAGGAGGCCAGGGAAATTCTCGAAAACAAACTGCAGGACACACACAATGACTTTTACCGGAATTGTCTGGGCAATTTAATCATTGGCTATCAAGCCCTTGGAAAACTTGAAAAAGCAACAGAACTGTGCAAGCTTCGTCTTCAAATTTTTCAGGAAATGGTAGGTAGGACACATCCAAAAATTGCTGATGAATTAAGCTCACTGGCAGGTTTATATCGAATATCAGGTAGATACTCCGATGCAGATTCTCTTTACAAAGAATCCATATCTATCTTCGAAAGGGTGGAGGGGAATTCAGATACAAAATTGATTGTCCCTTTGATGGGTTTAGCAATGGTTTCAATTGAAAAGAATGAACTTTCTAAAGCAGAAGCTTACGCCTTGGAAGCTAACCAAATGTTGATAAAAGTTTCAAAACGAATGCGGGGGAATTATATATCCAATCTGTTTATGCTTGCCGAATTGCAGGAACGTCTTGGCAAAAGCTCTGAGGCTGAAAGGTCATTTAATATGGCCTGTAGTGAAGTTCGAGACCAACTCAGAACCTATTCAGCCTACCAAAGTGAAAAGGTTCTGGAAACCTGCCGAATGGCCTATTCTAAAAGACTTAGTTATATAAATACCATCATATTTTATAGAAATTTAAAGAAACAGGATTTGGGTACCTTACCTTCTGTTTCATACAATCAAGGTCTCTTTGAAAAGGGATTCCTATTATCTGCAGCAAGTCACCTTATTCAAACGTCAAGTCAAAATCCTGAATTTGCATCATTGTTTGAACAACTGAAAGGGGTTAGGCGACAATTGTACCGGGATTATTCAAATAATATTTCAGACAATCAGCAAACTCGTGAATTGGAAGAAAAAGCCGATCTGTTAGAAAAAGAACTCACTCGAAAAATTTCAAGTTACGTAGAAGCATTTCAGCCAATAAAATGGCAAATGGTGCAAAAAGCTCTGCAACCGGGTACTGCTGCAATTGAATTTGTTCATTTTTTAAATTATCAGAATAATCGGTCTGGTGATGCGGTGTATGGAGCCATGCTACTACTACCGGAGAATAACCAACCACACTTTATTCCACTTTTCGAAGAAAAATATCTGGATTCTTTACTCAACACCAAGTCCGACCGCAAATCAGATTACGTCAATTCATTATACACACTAGCTGATAGAGGTGTAATTGCTATAGAAGCGCCCAAAAAATCATTGTATGATCTCATTTGGAAACCGCTTGAAAAAGAATTAACCGGGATCAAAACCATTTATTTTTCACCAAGTGGATTATTGCACAGAATCAATGTGGACGCCATTCCACTCAGTGAAACAGAAACTTTGGCTGATCGGTACAATCTGGTTGAAATGAATAGTACCCGACAATTGGTGATCCCCACTCAAATAAAAAATGCAAACAACGATGCTGTTTTATTCGGTGGAATACAATTTGAAAAAGATAGTATTATCCAAAATAACGAACCAATATTCGCCTCTCGTTCAAGAGGAGAATTGTCTTTCAATTCCATAGACTCAACACTGAGAGGCGGCAGCTGGAATTACCTGGCAGGC
>JAEUUM010000303.1 GCA_016787375.1 Saprospiraceae bacterium | reverse complement strand
CTCGGCATATTGATGGTTTCATTTATTTCAATGACTTTGGGCTATGTTTCTGGTTGTTATCTTACAGCGAGTGGCAAAGTCAATAACCTTATCAGAAGCTTTATCCTGGCTATTTTAATCAATGTATTATTAAACCTTATTTTGATTCCGCATTTTAAGGTTATGGGAGTTGCCATAACAAGTGCAATTACTCAGTTCTTTATATTGGTTGTACAAGTAAATCGGAGCAAACATTATGCTGGATTTAAGTTTCAAAATCAATTTATTTTAAATTTCTTAATGTTTTTGACCACGTTTGTGGCAGTATCTTTATTAGTCGAAAAGTTTTTAACCATCAATTGGTACTACCAACTAATAATAACCCCTATTTTTGGACTTCTTTTGGCTTGGTTGTTTAAAATTATTCCGGATGAAATTCTTTTGGCCATCAAGGAAAGAAAATTTTTCATACAGCGTTAAGTAATATAGAACAGTACTTTTATCAAAACATATACATGAATAATAACGAAAATCTTGTTGGTATCATCGCCACTATATTCAAATGGCGTAAGCCCATCATCTATTTGGTTGTTGCAGCTACTATCCTCAGCATCGGAGTTTCACTACTTTTACCAAATTACTATAGTTCAACTACATCCTTTTATGCGGCCAGTACTGATCTTGCAAAACCTGAAATGATCTTTGGACTCACAGGTAAAGCAATGGAATATTATGGAGGAGATGGCGATATTGACCGTTTATTGACCATTGCTGAATCAAATGAACTCAAGGACTATTTGGTCGATACTTTTAAACTTCTTGATCATTACGAAATCGATGCAAAAGACATCAAATCAGGCTTCAAAGTCAGGGAGGTTTTAGAGGATCTTTACAAGGTAAGAAAAACTAAGTACGATGCAATAGAGTTAACAGTGGAAGATAAGGATCGGGTCTTTGCAGCAAAAATGGTAAATGCAGCCAGGGAAAAAATTAATGATTTTGCCACTGCGTTGATTAAGGATAGTCAAAAGCGGCTACTTTCTACTTTTGAAAAAACCATGGACGAAAAGCAAAAGGAAATTAATGGCCTTGATCAAAACTTAATTGACAGTCGGAAGAAATACGGTATTTTAAACATTGAGTCACAGAGTGGTATGTTGGGTGTGTTAATTTCGAAAAAGGAATCCAGCCTGGTTGGTAGTAAGGGCCGATTACAAATGTATCAACAACTTGGTACCGCCAACAAGGACACAATTATGATTTTGAAGGCGTCAATAAAAGGTCTAGAAGATGAATTGCGGGAATTAACCTCACCTTCAAGTACCACAAGTCTTAACCTTACAAAGTTCAACGACGGTTTATCGAAAGTTGAAATGTTGCAGCAGCTTCATACCCAGAGTCGTAACCGATTGAGTTACGATATGGATAGATATAACATGATCAGGAATGCTTACGAGTCTGCAGTGCCATCTATTATTTTAATAGAAAACGGTCAAATACCGATTGTAAAATCGAGACCAAAAAGGATCATGATTGTTTTGGCATCCATTTTTGCAGCTTTATTGGTTTCTGTAATTGGTGTGCTGCTCATCAACAATTATTCTGATATAAACTGGAAGGAAGAACTTCATGGCAAATGATGAATTGGTAATAATTTCTGATCAAAAATCAAGACAGAATAAGGTATTATTTTTCGCAATTTGCGCTATTCTGCTATTTTCAGTTGGCTTGTCAGCTGCCTTAGATAAGATATGGGTATTGGTCATACCGTTTATTTTTTTGATAGTCTTTGCTACTATTGTTGACCTGAAGCTTGTATTTTTTTTATTATTTAGCACCATTGCTTTTTCTACTGAAATTTCTTTCAGTAATGGTTTCGCAACCGATTTTCCGGTCGAATTCTTTGTTATATATTTAATGTTTGCCTACATAGCATATGTTATTTATAATGTCAAAAACATAAGTAGCACTTTTTTTAGGCATCCATTATCTTTGTTATTGGTTTTTCATACACTTTGGATCGGGGTATCATGTTTTCATTCACATGATTTATTTGTGTCTGTGAAGTTTTTCCTAGCTAAAATTTGGTATGTCGTGACGTTTTACTTTTTGGCAGGAATGATGATTAAAAAGCTAAAGGATCTAAAAACCTTGTTTTGGTGCGTCTACCTTCCGGTTTTCTTGACCACTTGTATTATATTAGTAAGACATGCTGCGTTTAATTTTGATTTTAAACATGTTAATTATATTTTCGACCCTTTTTACCGAAATCACGTTGATTATGCTTGTTTACTGGCATTGATATTTCCGTATATTTTCTTCAGTGTACTTTGGTATCGAAAGTGGAGCAACAAATGGTTGTTTCTGGTTTTTGGTTTGCTTTTTATTTTTGTCGCTATAAACCTTTCTTATACGCGCGCTGCAGTGGTAGCAATTATTTTTGCAGCCGGAGCCTATTATATCGTAAAATGGCGACTCATGAAACCTGCCATGGTGCTCGCTTTCGCATCAATCGTTGCTCTAGTTGTTTACCTCAGCAAAGACAATAAGTATCTTCGACTAGCGCCAAATTATGATAAAACAACTACACAAAAATCTTACGAAGATTTGTTGGAAGCAACATATAAACTGGAGGATATTTCAACCATGGAACGAGTATATCGCTGGGTTGCCGGGTTCCAGATGTTTAAAAAGGAGCCGATATTTGGTTTCGGTCCCGGAAATTTTTACTTTAACTATAAATCTTATACTGTTTCCAGTTTCCGAACCTACGTAAGCCGTAATCCTGAAAAATCTGGAATACATAGTTATTACCTGATGACTTTAGTGGAACAAGGTATTATTGGTTTTGCAATTTTTATGCTTCTGATATTTTATGCACTTGCAAAGGCAGAAAAAGTATACCACGCTCTCAAGGACAGAGAATCAAAACTTATGTTAATGGCCGGGTTGATGAGTTTTGTCGTTATACTGTCGCTTTTACTGATAAACGACATGATTGAAACCGATAAAGTCGGACCATTTTTCTTCCTCTCTTTAGTCATCATAACCAATATGGACTTAAAATCACAAGAGGTAGAAGAGGATCTCAGTAAAGTTGAATAACTTTTACCCAATTTCTAAAATTCAATAATGTATCAAAGCTTGGAGTTCAAAACTAAAGAGTTTAAACTGACCGGGCTTAAAATGCAATTGGACTGAAAAATTATCAATTTACTGTTTGAGGTGAGGTATCCTTTGAAAGGAATATCATGAAAACAAATCACTTGTCTGCCCTTCATTATTTTCCGTTTTTTTTATTGGGTTGAAATTCAGAATATTGCCCATTTGGTAGCATGTTCTGCATCGAGGCTCGTATTCATCTTTTGCCCCCAACATGACTTGTTCGGCGTTTGCAGCTAGACGGTAAGAATGCGTAGCCAGATTACCACAATGTGAACAAATTGCATGCACCTTGGTAATGTATTCTGCAACTGACAGTAGGTTTGGTATTGGTCCAAATGGCTTACCCAAATAATCCATATCTAAACCGGCAACAATTACTCTTATACCATTTAAGGCCAGCTCTTGACAAACATCTACCAATCCTAAATCAAAGAACTGCGCTTCATCAATGCCAACGACAGAAAAATCTGTTGATAGTTCAATGATTTTTGACGAGTGGTTTACCGGAACAGATAAAATTTTATTCATATCGTGGCTGACCACATTTGATTTATCGTACCGTTGATCCACTGAGGGTTTAAATATTTCAACTTTTTGGTTGGCTATCATTGCACGCTTTAACCTTCTGATTAATTCTTCAGTTTTTCCTGAAAACATAGAACCACAGATAACTTCTATCCATCCGCTTCTTTGGCCTTTAAAATGAGGTTCTAAAAACATCGTAAGATTATTAAAATATTAATTATTCACAAATCTGACAAAAGCGTTGATATTTAGCGTTACATATCAAAAGAAAAATTAAGTTTTTTTCAACACTTTTACCAAAACTACACCAATTTTTGCCAAATTTAAGCCTTATTTCAATTTAGCGATTAAAATGTTTAATCTTATGAATATGACCCAATTATCTGATTTGTTGAATAAATCTCTTCAACTTGTTGAAAGAACTCATAACCAGGAATCAATTTCTAATATCGATAAAGACATATTGCTTTCTAACATCAGGAAATTGTATGACATCGCCTTGGAACTGCCAACTCAGAAAACAAATACGGTAATAGAAACCACTGTTCCTGATGTATCGCTGCCTCAAGACCCTCCGGTTGAATCAGCGCCTACAATTACCGCAGAAGCAGAAAATATACCGGATTTTCAACCGAAATATATTCCCCACGACCCGGTACCGTTCGAAATCGAATCTACTGAAGTTGTATCAACCCATGTTGATGTTTTGAAAATACCTGAGCCTCAAGTGATTGAAACCATTGTAAAAGAGGATCCAATCAAAAACGAACCCATTGAACCTGTAGTGGAGGTGGTTGTACCTGTAGTTGAAGAAGTTGTCAAAAATCCTAAACCAAGTTTTGACGACCTTGTTGATAAAGTCAAGGAACAATTCAACCAACCATCGAAACCTCAACCAAGTGTGAGCGTTACAGATGATGACGATGACGAGTTGCCTGTGTTTTTCTCTGATTTAAAATTTGATAAATTATTTGATTCAGAATATGCGAGGGAATTATCAGAAAAATTAAGTGCATCTAAAGTGGACGATATAGGCAGGGCCATGGGGCTTAATGAGAAAATTTTTACAGTAAATGCACTTTTTGGGGGAGACAGTGGCGCATTTGATAAGGCCATAAACAGGCTTCAGGCTTGCAGTACGTTTGATGAAGCTAAATTGTATATAACTGAAGAGATTGCTCCCAAATACGATTGGTTAAGTGCTGAAAAATTTAAAAAAGCCAAGGAGTTTATAAAATTAGTAAAAAGGAAATTTGCTTAAAATCAATATCAATAGATGAAAAAAATTGCTGTATTTTCTTCTGGAGGCGATGCACCGGGCATGAACGCATGTATAAGAGCAGTTGTAAGAACCGGCATAAAAAGCGGTATTGAAGTCATGGGAATTATCAGGGGCTATGAAGGTATGATTGAAGGCGATTTTGTTGAAATGGATAGCCACTCGGTGAGTAACATAATTCAAAACGGTGGCACAATTTTGAAAACGGCCAGAAGTCAGGCTTTTCGTACTCCTGAAGGACGTAAATTAGCTTATGATCAGCTAAAATCTCACGGAATTGATGGAGTTGTAGCAATTGGAGGTGACGGAACATTCTCCGGTGCAAGTGTATTTATGCACGAATACAACATTCCCTTCGTAGGGGTACCCGGCACCATTGACAACGACTTGTACGGAACTGATTTTACAATTGGATATGATACCGCCATAAATACAGCCATGTCAGCTATTGACAATATAAAAGATACAGCCAATGCACACAACAGAGTGTTTTTTGTTGAGGTTATGGGTCGTGATAGTGGATTCATTGCTTTGCGATCCGGCATTGCAACTGGTGCTGAAGCAGTACTGATTCCCGAATCACCTACCTATATTGACAAGTTGGTTGAACAATTGAACAAAAACTACGCAGATAAAAAAAGAGCTAGCATCATTGTCGTAGCTGAAGGAGATGAGAGTGGTGGAGCATTCAAGATTGCAGAAGAAGTTAAAAAGCGGAATGCGGTATATGACACCAAAATTACTGTACTTGGACACATCCAAAGAGGCGGAAGGCCAACCTGTATGGATAGAGTACTCGCAAGTAGATTGGGTATGGAGGCTGTAAAAGCACTAATGGACGGAGTTTCAGGAGTCATGATCGGACAAATACACAATAACATTTCTTATACACCTTTTGAAAAGGCAACAAAACACCACATAACTGTTAATCCCTTGTTGATTGACATGGTTAATATTCTTGCGTGATGAGTGAATCGCTTCAATCTTTTAAAGCGCGAATGCGTTGGCCTTTAAGCTTCATCATCATGATGTGGACAGTGCATTTTATTTCGCTTATTTTTGATCTTGACCTTGGCAACTTCGGCATAAACCCGAGAACATCCTCCGGCATTCCCGGAATATTAACTGCGCCTTTTATTCATGCGAATATTAAACATTTGCTATCCAATACCATTCCGATGATAGGTATGCTTACCATTATGGTTATGTTTTATCCAAGGGTGGCTGTGAAAAGTTTTCTGATGATTTATGTGCTCACAGGTTTGAGCGTATGGTGCTTTGGCAGGCCGGTCTATCACATTGGTGCCAGTGGAGTCGTTTATGGTTTGGTGGCATTCGTTTTTTGGAGTGGTGTGTTTCGGCGAAGT
>JAEUUM010000301.1 GCA_016787375.1 Saprospiraceae bacterium | reverse complement strand
AGACATTATGCAAAAAGTTATTGAAATTTTTCCGAGTCCAGAATTACAAGCGATTTACGAAGAATATGAGAATATTGATTATAACGACAAAGACCAAGAAGAAAAACTAAAATTACTTATTGGCAGATTTATAACAACCGCTAATAAATATGAATAGAAGCACGGGCACTAACATGCGTTTGGCAATTTGGCGGTTGAAGTGATTTCCCGATTATTGTCGGATAAACATTCAACATCGCATTCCCGCATGTTGGAGATGGTGTATTGCCCCGGAGCTTCAGGTAAAGTGACAATGGATGAATTACTGTTGATTATGTCGCGCAAAATGCTCCGGAATCTTTTTTTTCCTTGTTAAAGCAATTTACAATATGACCGATAACCTCCTTAAGCTAGTGAATGAGTTTGCGAACCGGAATAATTTTCCGGACGATGAATGGTATGCGCGGGGGCTTGTGCCTTCCTCTTCAGAAAAAATTGCCGCCCTCAATGAATCAATCAAAGATGTAGCTCAAGGCATACTGGAGTCTTTTTCCAAGACAGGAAATCAACGCTTTTTGCAACAAAAACTTGAAAACCTTCATTTGCAAGAATTCGATACGGAGGAAAAGGATTTCTTGTTTGACAAGCTTCGTTTATTGTGGAATTGCAACAAAAAACTAGACAAAAAGTTAAGCAGCGTTTTTTAAATTTCTTGAATTTTCAAATTCTTTGATGGTTAAATTTCCTAAGGCCTTGTGTCTTCTGTTTTTGTTGTACCAAGTTTCAATCCATTCAAAAATGGCCACAGCCGCTTCATTTCTGTCTGAAAAACGAGTTCGGTAAATTAGTTCGGTTTTGATTGTTTTAAAAAAACTTTCTGCCACTGCATTATCCCAACAGTTTCCTTTTCGGCTCATGCTCCTTGTTACGGCTTTGTAACTGGATAAAAGATTTGTAAAAGCAGTACAGGCATATTGTACACCTCTATCGGAATGGAAAATTAAATTTTGAGACGGATATCTGGATTTAACGGCCATTTTCCAGGCTGCAATAGAGGTGCTTTCAGCCCGCAAATTATCACTCAGTGCCCATCCAATAACCTTACGATCATAAAGATCAATGACTGCCGTTAAATAAAGCCACCCTTTGCCCGTTCTAACGTAGGTTATATCAGAGACCCAAACTTCCGCTTTTCGTTCAGTAGTAAAGTTTCTGTCGAGTTTGTTTTCCACAATCGGATAGCTGTGTTTTGAATCCGTAGTGACGACAAATTTTTTAGCGTGTACAGCCTTGATTCCGTGATGTCTCATTAACCTGGCCACACGGGGCCTTGATGCATCAAATCCTAGCCTTTTTAATTCCTCGGTCATTCTTGGACTGCCGTAGCTGGCTCTGCTTTTCTCATGAATTCTCATTATTTCCGTCAATAAACTTCTGTTTTCACTATCACGTTTTGATGGGAAATAATTTCTTAACTGATAAAACCTGCTCCTGCTTACTTTTAAAATTTTGCACATCTTCTCAACCGGAAATTCTCGTTGGTAATCTTTTATGAATTGGAAGATTTCCTGTCGCTCACGGAGAAGATGCTCACGGCCTTTTTTAGAATATCACGCTCCAACTTTACATCTGCAAGCTCTTTTTTTAATCTTGCCAATTCTTTTTGCTCTTCAGTGAGTTGTTTGTTTCCCCGCCCACTAAAAGCCAGTGAGGGTTTTAAACTCTGCTCTTTTCGCCAACGGTAAATCATTTCCGCAGGCACACCAAGCTCCCTGGCAATCTCTTGTACATTGCCACGAACATT
>JAEUUM010000300.1 GCA_016787375.1 Saprospiraceae bacterium | reverse complement strand
TACATAAATACGGCAGAAATATTTTTATCATTTTGAGCTATTGACTTTGTTTTGTCAATCATTTGTAACTGTGTCATTTTCTAATTTTTTAATATTAACAATCGCCCTTTCTACTTTGCGTATTAAAGGATATTTCAATTCGTATTCTATCTTACAGTTACTTATAGCTTCATTTTCTTGAATGTTTTTCGTTGTTAATTGTTTCTTCAAATTACCGCCAACGTTTTGCGGCTTGGCGTAGTGGCGGATTTTTAGCACAAAAGTTCAATCGAAGAACTGCACTTGAACCCACCACAAAACTGTCATACGAAGCACTGCACCCGCCATTACGCCAAACCGCTGTTGGCAGTAGTTATTTTCAACTTCAACTTGTCATAAATTCAACATTAGTATAAACCCAATAAATAACCATTATTGCCGTGATAATAAATCCAACAATTTTCAATGTCTTATTTCTAATTGCTAATGGAATAAGAATGAAACTTAAATTTTGTAGAAGCCACAAAGATGCTTGTATATATTTAGTAGGACTTTCATACCAATTGTCAACTAATTTTTGTATTGCAAATTGAGCGATAGCGGAAATAAAAGCGACACTTATAAAAATAATCAGAAACGTGTCCGATGATTTAGAATTTGTGCTTTCATTTGAAGGTGTGTAAGTCATATCCATTCCGCAATTTTTGCAGAATTTTGCTCCTTCTTCGTTTGGTGTGTTACAACGTAAACAGTTCATATTATTTTGCTTTTAAAATTTATTCTTGTCAATTACCTGAGTGTTTGCGGCTTTGTCGCCAAGTTTTCTACCGTCTTCAGTCGCCAAAACCATTATGGGTTCAATTAACCAACCAACAAAAGGAATTATTGCAACCAAACCTGAAATGAAATTTCTAAAAAATGATTTCCCTTTGTCGCAAGGCGTGTTATTATCAAGGTTTACAACCATTAAATCAAGTGCTTTTTTACCCCAACTTTGCCCTTGTCCTAGACCGTCTTTGATAAAGTTGTAAACCAAAGGAATTATGTAAAATAAAAATGCAATAAAGAAAAGTCCAATTGCCCCGTCTTTGTCGTAGTAACTATCAATCTTTGCCATTCCTAACACATAAAAAATGATTGCAGGAATGGAAAGTCCTAATGATATTAGTCCGTCCAACAATGCTGCTAAAAATCTATTCCCCGATGATGCTTTCGGATATTTTTGATTTGCCCCAAATTTCTGATACGATTGAGTTTGTCCATAAGTTGGTTGGGAAAATTGTCTTGTCAAAATAATTTTGACTTCTCCGCCATCTCTTGGGCAAAATTTTATATCATCAGAATAAGATGTGTTACAGATTACGCATTTCGGAATTAAGTCTTGTTGTCGAACAAGTTTTGAACCGTCATTGACACAAAATTTAGTGTTTGTCGGATATGATGTCTTGCATTTTGGGCAAACAGGATTTTCAATATATTCCAATTCTAAATTGCAACCGCAAGTCTGGCAAAACTTAGTGCCTTTCTCAAATTCGCTTTCGCATTTTGGACAGTTATAATTCATTTTTCTTTATGTATTAGTTTTGTCGGGTCTGTCATAATTACTGCCAACGTTTTGCGGCTTGGCGAAGGTGGCGATTTTTACCACAAATGTTGATGCGGAGAACCAAAGTTTGATTAACCACAAATGTGTCTGCGGAGCACTGAACCGCCACTTTTGCCAAACCGCTGTTATGCCCAGTGCTTCTTTTTTCGGTCTATGCAAACATTGCCATTTGTCCATTGTTTACTGGTGTCATTTCGCTAATAAAACTGTCCCACAAGTCAAGTGTCAAATTGAATTTATACTTCTCGTT
>JAEUUM010000298.1 GCA_016787375.1 Saprospiraceae bacterium | reverse complement strand
TCCTCTTGAGGCAAGGTCTGTACAAAGTAATACATTATGGCTACCATTCCTGAACTTTATTAAAGCCTCTTCTCGGTCATCTTGTTCCATTCCGCCTTGAAAAACTCCGTGTTTAATGCCTTTATTCTCCAATAATTCACTTATTTTACTCACACCTTCGCGATGATTGAAAAATACAAGTGTTGGTTGTCCTGCAAGATGGCAGAGCAAATGATAGAGCGCATCTGTCTTGTCCGGGCCATGTACCTCTACTTTACTGTACCTTAGGCCTGATGGCTTCAAATCTGCCTCCTCCAAATAGTTCAGCTCATAGGGTTGGCGAATCCCAATAAATTTCGGAAATTCATCCATGTTGGTAGCAGAAGTGAGAAATTTATTTTTAACATGTTTCAAGTTTTTGAGTATAGAAGTCATGTCTTTTGTAAATCCAAACTCAAGAGATTTATCAAACTCGTCCAGGATAATGGTGTGAATGTTTAACGGATCGATATGCTCGGTTCGGAAATGATAAGCTAATCTACCGGGAGTACCTATTAAAACCGCAGGTGGTTCGGTTAGGTTGTTTTTTTCGGTACGGCTGGAATGCCCTCCATAAAATGCGTTAACCTTAAATCCGGTACCCATTTGCTTAAAAACCTGCTCTATTTGAATGGCGAGTTCTCTGGAGGGCACAATGATTAATACTTGAATACCTTTAACACTGGTCTTTAAGTTTAAAAATGCAGGAAGTAAGAATCCCAGTGTTTTTCCTGATCCGGTAGGAGCCAGTAACACCACTTCCCGATGGTCCTTGGTTGCTTTTAGCATGGCATTTTGCATTTCATTCAATGCATCGATACCAAG
This sequence comes from Saprospiraceae bacterium, assembly GCA_016787375.1. Lineage (GTDB taxonomy): Bacteria > Bacteroidota > Bacteroidia > Chitinophagales > Saprospiraceae > JAEUUM01. The sequence continues at coordinate 7,365 of JAEUUM010000298.1, read as the reverse complement.
GTTTTGAAGGGTTTTTTTTATCATTTTAATAAAATTTCAGTTCAGCTGAATGCCGAAACCAAATCAGAGTACATGTTGCTAAATAAATTCGAAATTATATAAAAGGACAGAAACCTAAATTAATATCGGGAATTCTGCCGGTTCATCAATTTAACATAAACTTTATAGGTATGTCAAATCTCACCTTAACAGGGTGACCTTCTAATTGCAATGGTTCGAGTAAGCGTTGGCCTATATTAGCACTTACGACCCTTAATGCCTCTTCATCACAGAGTCTATAAAATCCCTTAGATAAAACTGCTCTATTTAATATTCCCATTTCATCTACATAACAACTTATCACAACTGTCCCCTGAATTGCATTTTCCCTTGCAATAGTCGGATATTTTACATCTTTTAGAAAACGCATTAAGAAAGACTTGCTGTCTATAGGTTTATCAGGATTGAATTCATATTCACTGCCATTGTATTCCGTATAAAATTTAATTTGAGCGTCCTGTGCAACGCAAGTTGAGGATGATACCCAACTAATAAGAATTAAGAAGATAAGATTTTTCAAAATGAACGATGTTTAAATTGTTAAATAATTTTATATCGGTTTAATAACTACTCAATGAAAGCAACACCAATGTACAGGCAATTTCAGGATGGATATTATTTTCACGAAGAATTTTAAAGAATTCCGGATTTTCAGTTCCCGGATTAAAGATCACCCTTCTGGGAGCCAGTGAAATGATATAATCATAGAATTGAACCTGATTATACGGATTTAAGTACAATGTAACGGTATCGATGTCTTCATAGGGAATCAATTCTGTTTCTATTTGCACATTTAAAACCTTACCATTTCTTTTTCCGAATGCTACAACAGGATGGTGATTTTTTGTCAACTCCCTTATGGCAGCATTGCTATATCTGTTGGCATTGGTTGATGCCCCCATTACCAGTGTTTTGTTTTTTATCATTTTGTTTTAAGCAAGCATTCTAACCGGCTCTTCAAGATAGTTTTTGAAAGTTTGAAGGAATCTTGCACCTGATGCTCCGTCTACAACCCTATGATCGCAACTCAACATTACTTTCATCATGTTTCCAACGACAATCTGTCCATCTTTAACAATTGGTTTTTGAATGATAGACCCAACTGCCATGATGCAGGAATCCGGAGGATTAATGATGGCGGTGAAAGATTCAATGTCAAACATACCCAGATTTGAGACTGTAAAAGTATTGCCCTGCATTTCATCCGGTTGCAGTTTTCTATCTTTAGCTTTTCCGGCAAGTGTTTTTACTGTTTCACTGATTTGGCTCAGTGACATCATGTCCGTATTTCTAGTAACCGGTACCAGAAGGCCTTCATCAACTGCTACAGCGATTCCTACATTGATATTGCCGTTTTGACGAATTTTATCACCCAACCAGCTTGAATTGATAACCGGATGCTGACGCAGTGCCATTGCAACTGCTTTCACCACAAGGTCATTAAAGGAGATTTTTTTTCCTTCTGATTCAGTTATGAGTTTTCTGACTTCAACGGCTCTGTCCATGTTTATTTCGCAAGACAGATAGAAGTGCGGAGCAGTAAACATACTTTCACTTAATCTTCTTGCTATGGTTTTACGCATTTGACTCAAAGGTATATCAACATCTTGCCCGCCTGCCACCTGATATGTTAAAGGTGAGGAAGCAACAGCTGGTTTGGGAGTAGATCCACCTGTTTGAATAAGTTGTTCAACATCTTTTTTTATTATTCTTCCATGGTCTCCTGATCCTGAAACTGAATTTATATCAATCCCAGCCTTTGAAGCAATGCTTTTTGCTAAAGGTGAAGCTTTTACTCGACCCTGGTCTGTTTTTTCATTTGTTGTTTGTACAGCCTCAATGGTGGTAGTACTTGGAGCCGGGTCGGTTTGAACCGGAATTTGAGGTGCTGGAGAAGTGCTTGCACCATCACCACCAGCGGCAGCCAAAGCAGCTTTGTAATCTTCACCTGCTTGACCAATTACTGCCAAAACGCCATTTACTTTAACAGGACCACTTTCAACACCAATATGCAACAAAACACCCTCATGAAAACTCTCAAGCTCCATGACAGCTTTATCTGTTTCAACTTCTGCAAGCACGGTACCTGGTTCTACTTTGTCACCAACTTTTTTTAACCATCCTACTATTACACCTTCTTCCATGGTGTCACTCATTCTGGGCATTCTGATTACTTCGGCCATATTCAAATTTTTCTTTCAGCAAAAATGAGGAATAATCTCTTAATTTTTATCAATGGTAATTATATTTTCATATAAACTTTTAAATGGGACTTAAGTTCGAATTAAATTCTCGGTCTTATTTGTATTTTTGCGCATCATGAATTCAAATTCTTCCAAGTTATTAAGTCAGGCGGTTGACGCTTTTGCTAGTTTACCGGGAATCGGAAAAAAGACAGCTTTGAGGTTGGTTCTGCATTTGTTGAACCAAGAAAACTATTATACAGAGAGGATGTCTGAGGCTCTGGTGAACATGCGCAACAATATCAAGCGATGCAGTAAGTGTAATAACATATCTGATGAGGAGGTTTGTGCTATCTGTACCAATGCCGCCCGTTCTAATGGAGTGTTATGCATAGTTGAAAGCATTAGGGATGTGATCGCCATTGAAGATACACAACAATTTAATGGTCGATATCATGTACTTGGAGGCCTCATTTCACCTTTAGAGGGAGTAGGTCCTGATCAACTCAACCTGCAGTCTTTAAAAGAGCGCATTGAAAAGGATGATATTCGCGAAATTATCATGGCTCTTAACCCTACAATTGATGGAGATACAACAATTTTTTACCTTTCAAGATTATTGCGAGATTTACCTGTTAAAATAAGTTTGATATCAAGGGGAGTATCATTTGGAGGAGAATTGGAATACACCGACGAACTAACCCTGGGTCGATCAATACTTGCAAGGGTTCCTTACGCTACTCCAGAATAAAATTATGCAGTTATCCATCATAATTGTAAACTATAATGTACAGTATTTTCTGGAGCAGGCACTGCTTTCTGTTCAAAAAGCAGCTTTAACAATTGATCACGAAATTTGGGTGGTTGACAACAATTCAGTAGATGGATCTGTGGACATGGTCACTCAGAAATTTCCAAATGTCAGGCTCATTGCCAATAAAGACAACGTAGGGTTTTCTAAAGCAAACAATCAGGCTATTCTAAAATCTACCGGCGAGTATGTGTTGTTACTCAATCCAGATACGGTAGTAGGGGAGGATACACTGATAAAGTGTTTACATAAAATGCAGGAGGATTCAAAGATTGGAGCCATTGGTGTCAAAATGATTGATGGGGGTGGCAATTATCTTCCTGAATCAAAACGAGGATTTCCCTCTCCGACAACTGCTTTTTTTAAAACAACCGGCCTTTACAGAATATTCCCAAAATCAGGATATTTTAATAAATATTATCATGGAGATCTCGATCCTTCTAAAAATCATGAAATAGAAATTTTGTGTGGAGCATTTATGTTCATAAGGCGAGACGCTTTGCAAAAAGCAGGCTTATTAGATGAAGCCTTCTTTATGTATGGAGAAGACATTGATTTGTCATACCGGATTTTACAGGCAGGATATCACAATTATTATCTGGCTGACACAACCATTATTCACTATAAAGGTGAAAGCACCAAAAAAGGTAGCTTAAATTATGTGAAGACTTTTTATCAGGCGATGATCATATTTGCAAATAAACATTTTCATGGTCAATCTGCTAATCTCTATGTTACTTTTATAAGGGCTGCTATTTTTGTGCGTGGTTTTCTTGCATTGTTGTTAAGTTTTATCAAGAATTTCAAATTGCCGATTGCCGATTCATTTCTTTTGTTCTGTAGTCTGCAAATATGCAAGCAATTCTGGTCAGTTTATCGATACGATAATCCTAATTATTTTCCGGATCATTTTAACTACATAAATGTACCATTGTATCTGATTATTTGGGTTTTAACTTTGTATTTGCTAAAGGTTTACGATCGAATTGACCAGTACTTCAAACTGTTTCGCGGGCTAGCGTTGGGAACCGTAATCATCGCTGCCGTTTATGGATTTTTAGATTTGGAGTATAGAAATTCACGGGCTGTAATATTACTTGCGCTTGGACTAGGGGCTATTTTATTGAGTCTCATGAGAATCATAATGGTTAGCATTAAAACAGGTCGATTTGCATTTCATATTCCGTTAAACTCCAGATTAATTATTGTGGGTAAACCCGAAGAAAGTCGAAGGTTGCAAGATTTGGTTCAGTCTGGTACACTTCGTAAAACGATTCTCGGCTATGTTTCGCCTGAGAAAATTTTAGATGATAAACAGTGTCTTGGTGAAACTTCAAATTTACCTCAAATTGCGGACATGTATAAAGCTAATGAAATTATATTTTGTGCCAAAGATCTGGAAACCACTGATATCATGAAATGGATGAAAACCATAGGTTCGTCAGCTAATTACAAAATTTTACCAACTGAAGGAAGTTTTGTGATTGGAAGTCAATCGAAGGAAACCTTGGGTGAACTTTACACTTTTGATATAACACTTAACATCAATCAGAAGACGTTTCAGCATCAGAAACGCTTGATTGATATAACACTCTCTTTAATTTTGATTCTGATGAGTCCGGTATTATATTTCATTTACAATAAACCTGAATTTCTGATTCAAAATTTGGGTAAGGTACTTAGTGGAAAATTGTCATTTGTCGGATATGTGCCGGTAGCCAGTGAATCAAATAATTTGCCACCCCAAACAAAGGGGATTCTGACTCCACTAGATGAGATGAATGTTGGCACGAATGATGAAAAACTTATCGATAGACTCAATTTTTTATATGCCAAAGACATCGATATTTCACGATATTTGCAAATTATCTGGAAAGGGCTCCGAAAACTTAACCGTCAAATAGATTGACATTATGATGACTGAAGATCAATTAAAACAGCACATTTCGCAAAGAGCTAAAGAAATTTTACCCGAGATGATTGCTTTTAGGAGACACCTCCACCAATTTCCCGAATTGTCCTTTGAAGAATACAATACATCCTCTTTTATAAAAGAATTTCTTAAAAAAAACAATGTTAGCTTTTCAGACCGTTGGGTACGAACCGGAGTAGTGGCTGAGTTTGGTAATTTAATAAATTATGGCTCTACTGTTGCCTTACGTGCTGATATAGATGCCTTGCCGATAGAGGAAGAAAATGATATCCCCTATAAATCAAAGAATATTGGAGTCATGCATGCATGCGGACATGATGTGCATACAACTTGCCTGATGGGAGCTTTGCTAATACTGAATAGCATCAACATCGAATGGCAAAATAGAATGATTGGAATATTTCAACCAGGCGAAGAAAAATTGCCGGGAGGAGCACAATTGATGATTGCAGAAGGATTGCTGGAAAAATATAATCCAAAAGCCATATTTGGACTGCACGTTTTACCGCAAATGGACGCCGGATATTTGGGTTTATGCCCGGGACAAAGTATGGCTTCATCTGACGAAATATACATCACCATAACAGGCAAGGGTGGTCATGGAGCCATGCCACATTTGGCAATAGACCCGATTTTAATATCTTCAAAAATAATTTCAGGCATTCAGGAGATTGTTTCCAGAAATGCTGATCCAATGATACCTAGTGTACTTAGTTTTGGTAAAATTAATTCAGTCGGGGGAGCTACCAATATAATACCTCAGGAAGTTAAAATTGAAGGTACATTTAGAACAATGGACGAAACCTGGAGGCAAAAGGCCCATGAGAAAATTGTAGAATACATCACCAATACTGCTCAAGCCTCCGGAGGTACAGCAACAATTGATATAAAGAAAGGTTACCCTTGCCTTGTAAACAGCGATTCTGAATTTGCTTATGGAGAAGAAAAACTAAAAAATTACCTGTCTGATAAATTTGTTCAAAGAATTCCTCCGCGAATGACTTCAGAGGATTTTGCATATTATTCACAGGCAATACCTGCATTGTTCTTCAGATTGGGTACCGGTAATAAATCTCTTAATAAAACCTCTCCTGTGCATACTTCCACATTTGATATCGATGAAACAGCCCTTGAAACAGGAATGGGGGCTATGGCTTACCTGGCAGCTTGCAAAATGCTGTAAAGCCAATCTGGATTTTAAAACTCCCTTGCATCTTATTTTTTGCTTGTTTCAATTAGAAGAATAGTTTAATTGATTTTTTTATTTGATTTTAGTATATTTGTAAATAATTAATATACAATTGATAACACAATTAATTAAATTATAATTGTAGTGTTTTTTTAACATACTCGTAACTCATATCAATTATTAACGTATTAGTAAAAAGTATAATTTATTAACCCCCAAATACCAAGTTCTACAATGGCAAAGATTTTAATAGTAGATGATGAACAAAGTATAAGAAGGACACTGAAAGAAATTCTGGAGTTCGAGAAATATATTGTTGATGAAGCGGCAGACGGCTTTGATTGTCTGGTAAAACTCAAACAGGAAAAATATGATGTCATTATCCTGGACATTAAAATGCCAAAATTAGATGGCATGGACGCTCTCGATCGCATAAAAGAACTGGCTCAGGATATTCCTGTAATCATGATTTCAGGACATGCAACGATCGATACTGCTGTTGAAACTGTGAAAAAGGGCGCCTTTGATTTTATTTCAAAGCCACCTGATCTTAACCGACTTCTTATAACCATAAGAAACGCCCTCGACAAATCGAGTCTGATGTATGAGACTAAAACCCTAAGAAGAAGAGTTCAGAAGTCCAGCGTTCAGGAGATCATAGGGGAGTCTAAGGCAATTTACAAAATTAAAAATACCATAGAGCGCATTGCTCCAACAGATGCAAGGGTTTTGGTTACCGGGCCAAACGGAACAGGGAAAGAATTGGTGGCAAGATGGATTCATGAAAAAAGTCAAAGAAACGATAGTCCAATTATTGAAGTAAACTGCGCTGCGATTCCAAGCGAATTAATAGAAAGTGAACTGTTTGGGCACGAAAAAGGATCCTTTACATCTGCAATAAAATTGAGAGTTGGAAAATTTGAACTTGCGAATGGTGGAACCTTATTCCTTGATGAAGTTGGTGATATGAGCCTCTCCGCTCAAGCAAAAGTACTGCGTGCATTACAAGAGAATCAGATAACAAGAGTAGGTGGCGACAAGTCTATTCACGTAGATGTAAGGGTGATTGCTGCAACAAATAAAGACCTCCGCGAAGAAATTGCAAAAGGTCGATTTAGAGAAGATCTTTATCACAGATTAGCAGTTATTATTGTAGATGTGCCTGCTCTTACCGACAGACTTGAAGATATTCCGCTTTTGGTAGAACATT
>JAEUUM010000288.1 GCA_016787375.1 Saprospiraceae bacterium | reverse complement strand
ATAATATGACCAAATTTTTAAATATCTTATTTTGCATGTTGTCAATAACACTAGGTGTAGGATGCAACAAAAACTCAAATAATGACATAAGATTCATTTATCCCAGAGATTTCAAATTTATAAGTATTAATTCTTTTATTTCTGCTTACTTTACTTTAAACCCAACAAATAAAAATTATGATCTTCAATATATAAAGGGCTTTCAAGGATATCAACGTTTTGGTATTGAAGATTATCAAACTTTTAGACCTGAAACTTCAAAGTATGATTTTGGTATTTCAAATATTCGATTTTTAAATAATGAAGAACTGGTATTTATGTATAAAGATTCAACAAAATTTAATGATACATTAGCTTATGTTGAATATCCAAACAAATCTAATGCGCTTGAAAATAAGCTTATTGTCAATGGTTTTAAATTAGACCCTTTTGTTTTTCATTATTCAGACGATAATTTCAAAAACTTATCATACGGAGTAATGTATTATAAATTACGAAAACAGGATGCTAAAGGGATTTCTGATACTCCAATCGTTCAAAGATTTATAACCAAAGGAGACTGGAATTCAGAAAGTAAATTTTTAGCAGATTCACTGCAAATTGGAGCTAATGATACATTGATAATTGTTTTGAATAGGTTCAACTTTTAAATTTCATTTTTTACGCCACAACGACATATTGATCACAAGTGGCTGTAAATCAGTGATTCTTAATATTAAATCCGAAGATTTTCCTTCATGAACCGAAAAATAATTATTCCTGTTAAAATTATTTTTTGAACTTACTATCACTATCTTCATGTAAATTAAAGTGTTTAATGATTCGCCCATACTCTAAAACCAGATGGTTTGGTATCCTTAATTACGAACGGCTAATAATTATGCTTTTTAGCCTAAACATTGTTACAAATACTTCATCACAAAATCCTGTTATTCCGCCTCCTTTGCCTTTGGGCCAGACACAAGTGGAGTGTGTGACCAATTTGAAAATCAATAAGTTTACCAGACACCCAAGTGACAACTGGAAAGTGGTGGTTAGTGGGCCAGATGAAATGACCCAAAAGGAAATCATCAAGTACGAAGCGAGTACACCCAATAAGGATCCATTCAATACATACAACTGGCTATTGGGCAATGAAACTCCGGGACCGAAGGGGTTTGTTAATTATTGGAATGTAACGCCATTACCCGGCCCATTCATACTAAAAGGTGACGCATATATACCTTATGCCAAGTTGCCGATGCTGAATGATGATTTTGGTACTACTCATGGCGATGCAACGGTTATTGAGAACAACCAGACATCCGGCGCCATACAAAAGGATGTCAAGGTATTTTTCAGAAAAGATGATATGAATTATAACGATGATAAGCTACCCAATTGGTTTTTTTATTGGAGTCAGCTTTATGAGAATGAATTAGATGTAGAATGCATAAAATTATATGACCCAACCAGCAATACGTTTAAACCCTCTGATAACTTAAAGATTTTTTTAAAATATTGGGACAAAGGACCTTTCAAATGGCCACCTAAAGTAAATTCTTCTGGAGGATTAAGTTCAACTTACGGAGAGTGTCACATTGCTTCATCGATACCTTTTTTAGCTAAGTCTAGTCCTTCTTGGATATTTTATCCTGCCGGACCAAGTAAATTTGGATTACTAGGGCCTAAAAATGATGGCATCAGATATTGTTGTTCAACTTTGCCCCCAACCGCAGAAAGATATATTGTTATTGGACAATCATGTGGATATTACTTTGTTAGCAAAACTGGTTCAACAGATCCGGAAGGGATAGAAGTTTTATCAGAAACATTTTTTCATGAATTGGAGCATTATCAGATCATGTATGAAAACTGGAAAGATGGCTATGATACTGATTTGGACAGTGACTTAGATGGATATAATGATGAATGGGAGGTTGAAATTGCAAAATCTTCAGATTATAAGTTTGATAAAAATGTAAATGATTCATATCAAATTAAATATAGTGTAGGTTACAATTATGAAGAATCAAGAAGCAGAACTATACAAAAAAATTATACAAAAATATTTAATCAAGTTGACTGGAGCTTCGATCCAACCAACAAAATACAAGGGAAACAATGGAAATAAAATTGATGTTTTTCCTAATTTTTCTTTCTCCATTTTGTCTGGCTCAGACAAATAATGATGCCTTAGATAAAATTCTTCAAGAAATACAAATTGACAGATCGGTTTGGAATGAAAAAGTTAACCGGGACACAATTATCGATGTTTATGAAAATGCCAGAATCGATACACAACAGGTTTACAAAAAACTTCCCAACAAAGATCATCTACAAAAATTGATAGATTCAATCAAACTTCCAATGAGTGTTCAGGATTCTTTGAAATCTATTGCACTCATTAGATTATTTCAGCAAAAGTATTTTGAAGAATACGAACGCACAAGATATCAGTATAAATATTTAATACTATTGAGTAATCTATTTGGTGTAATTTATTTAGATGATCTCGTTAAGAGTAAAATAAACCATGAGAATATATTATGGAAATTGAAATATGATTATGTCAATCTTGAACAACAGAGTGACTCATTCATAATAAAGACCCATAAATTGATGAAAGAACAAAAATATGAAGAGTTAAAACGAGAAATTGCATCGTATAACCTTTTGAATCTGCCAGTTATAAATTCGTCTATTTCAGAAAATTTCAATTTTTTTATAACTCAAGCCAATATTGGAACATACGCTATCAAATATGCACTTTTTAAATTTTATCCGGCCAACAAATCTAAAATTGTGCATATAATTCTGGAAGAACTAAAAATATTAGATCAATATTACGTAATTGTGAAGAGCCAAATACAAACTGACTATTATCTGATTGGTGAAAAGAAATGGTTTGATTTGATTATTGGAGTTTTAAAACAAGAAGATTTACCTGAATTTTACACTTTGATTACCTCAAAATACGAACAATTTTTCCAATTAATATCAAAAGATTTGATGTTCCAAACTATTGGCAATCAACTATTAGCAAAAGACTACTCATTTTTCAAAGAGATTTTACAAAAGACCTATGATATTAATGTCGTACGAGACCGGTATGAAGCGATGTGTTCCACTCCTCAGGGCCGTGAAAAAACAAAAGACTTTTTAATGAAAGTAACGGGAGATACAAACTCAGCAAAAATTGAGAATTTATATCTGGGCTTTACTTTTTGTTATGATAAAGAAGTTGAATCATTCCTGAAATCGCAAAAGCGAAAAGCAAAATCAAAAGAATTAAAGGCCTACATTGAAAACATTATTTCACATTCATGGGAATATGGTGCCAAGGTGAATTATTAAAATTTAAAAGAGACATCGAGATGAAAACTTGCTTTATACTTATCATTTCATTGGTTTATGTTAACATTATTGCTTCCCAGACCGGCCCGGGCTCCCAATCATTCGTGAACTTTATTGCATCACCTGAATGCGCAGGCAGTAAAAACGGCAAGATCAGGATCATGATAGAGGATGATATTCCTTTATCGTGGTATTTGTAATGTTTGAAGAAACACCAATTGATTCAACCTCATACTCAATGCTCCCAAGATCAAAATTCCAAAAAAATACAGAATTCCACAAGATTTGACGGCCTTGGGTCCCTATTGAGTTTCTCTATGTTGTTACCTTGTTATTAATAAATCACCGTTACCAATCCTTTGAGGGTCTTTTCTTCATTTGAAGTCTCTGTTTTGTAAACGGCGTAATAAGTATATACACCTGCCGGAACAGGCTTATTGGCTTTGCGACCGTCCCAATGTGCATCCATGCTATTTGCCTCAAAAACTTGTTCGCCCCATCTGTTAAAAACTTTCCAAGTTAATTCTCTTATACCAAGACCCACGAGTTGAAAATGATCATTTATATTATCATCATTTGGCGTAAAGGCATTTGGCGCGAAAATGGTCTCTTCCGGTCTGATGCATATTTTAATGGACTCTTCTGAGAAACAACCGCCTTCATTTTCAATATAAAGTTTTATTACATATTGTCCTGTGTCTTGATAAGTGTGTGATATATCGCCACCTTGAGAATATATCAATTGGCTGCCATCGCCAAAATCCCACATACCGCTTTTTCCACCAACACTGTAATCCAATATATTTACTTTGGCATCAAGTGAAGAGATACAGTTTTGATTGGGTGAAACACTAAAATTTGCTTTTATTAAATCAAAACCCTGGAGTTCAACATATTCTTCTTCTTTACATCCGGTGGCATTGTTAACGATTTGTACCAAATAATTTGCCGGACTGCCTGTGTAAGTATTCCCCTCAAAGCTCGGATTTGCAAACCAGGTATAGGTGTAATTGCCAACCGGAGTTGTTGAAAGGGTTGTATAAGTTGTTTCTCCAAAGCATACTGATGGGCCATAGTTTTTGTCAGTGGTAAAATCCGGATGCACATAAACCAATACATCGGCTTGGGCAGGGTCAGAACAGCCATCTTTTACGGTGACCGTATAGATTGTGGTCTGAGTCGGAAAAACAAACTGTGTTTGACCAAAACCAACGCCTTGATTCCAAACATAGGTATAGTTTCCGAATGAACTGCCTCCATTTCCAAACGCAGCAATTTTTGAACTCTCACCCAGACATACAGAATCGGAAACAAAAGCTAAATCTACAGTAACCGGTGTACCTACATTAACCACCAATGTTTTTGAATCTGCACATTTTCCTGAACCGTAATTGTATTTTATGGTATGAACTCCTGGTCCGGCTAATGTCGGGTTAAAAGTAGTTTGTGGTATACCGTCCACCAGAAGAGTGCCTCCTGCAGGTGTATATTGTATGTTGATGGTTGTGTCTTTGTAGCAATATTGTGATGCTAGCCCGTCCAAGGTAACTTTTTGGAAAGGGAAGACGCCAATCGTTCCGGTATTAACGCATCCTGCATCAGAAGTCATTGTTATAAGATGGTTTCCAACACCGGCAACTTTCGGATCAAAAATTCCTGCAAAGCCATTTATAATTCCATTACCAACCCACGTTGCAATTGGTTCAGAAGCATTGAGTTTGATGGGATTTTCTTCGATACATAATGTTAAAGAATCCAGTTTGGGTAATTCGTTGACTTTGAACCACATCGTATCAGAGCAGCCATTGACAGAATAAACTATTGGGATTGATCCTGTTCCCGATTGTTTTGGATCAAAATAATAACCATTATTAGGGTCTTTGTCTTTGATCCACACGTAATAAACTCCCGGACCTGACCACGCACCACTTCCAGGTTCTTCTTTAAATTCTGATGTTAAAATGTGAAGAGGATCAGAGTACGGACAAAATTCTTTGAGTGGTTTTTGTTTGATGGTGGTATTCCGGATGTATGCGATACGAGAATCAGAGCAGCCATTAACGGTATAAGTCAGGGTGATATTTTGACCGTTGTTCACCAATGAAGGGTCGAATAATCCTGTTAGGGTGTCAACAATTCCTGCACCTTTCCATGACCCACCTGGTGGACCCCAATTACCCGGTACGATGAATTGACCGTTATTGGTACAGGCAACAAAATCTTCTTTTGCTGTTACCGGAACAACAAATATGGACATTGAGTCGGTACAACCATTGATAAAATATTGTAGCTTATTTTCACCAAGTTTGGCTTTTGCCGGTTCGAACCAGCCCCAGTCTTTGTCCAAACCCGGGGAAGGCGTCCAATTGCCACCCCAAGGGCTTACTGCAACGCTGAATGGATCTTTTGAACTGCAAATGGTAATATCCGGAGGCATTACCAAATCTGCTACCCTAATGTATTTTGATTGAGAGCAACCATTGGGAGCATTATAAGTTATCAAATAGTTACCGGGTGCAGCCGGTGGCGTGAATGTGCCGTCAGGTAAAATGTTTGCACCAGACCAGTTGCCGCCAACAGGGGACCAGCCACTCACAATAAATGGAGAAGCACCAGGACAAGAAGCATCATCATTGAATATCCAGATAGGTTTAACCGTAATAACGGTTGTATCCTTGCAGCCATTTTTGTCTGTATATATGATCCTGTCAGATCCTTGCCATATACGCCATGGCTCATACCATCCGGGAGTTTTCCACTTTTCATAAATTCCATTACAATCCCAAGTGCCACCTGTTGGAGTTGCTGTAAGATTAAATGCCGGTTCTGACTGACAAATGGTATCATTCAATAACCAGTTGATGGTGGGTGGTGTAAATAATTCAAAGGTAAAACTTGCAACTGCCGGAAGAGAGCCAATAGCATCGGTTACTGTAACAGAATACGTTAAAGGCGGCACGCAAACATCCACTACTGCCGATTTTGGAAGGTTTGGGTCGCTCCATTTAATATTATAAGATCCGGGATCACCGCCCGTTATACTTGCATAAAGTTTAAGACATTCGCCCGGACAAACCTTAGTCTTGTTGTTTTCAGGTGTTAACTGAACATACAAAGGACAACCACTGACATTAAAACTTGTGGTTGCTGTCAACGTGTGAGGCTTGAAGCAGACATCTAAAAAAGTCGTTGTAAAGTTGACTGTGTAGTTTCCATTAACTTTGATGATTGGAGTAAAATTCACTATCATCTGGTCCGTTTTACCCCCGACACAACCAACAGGGGTGACGGATGTGATTGTTGGACTTTGGGGGCCATAAATTAAAAAGGCCGCCGGATAAATACTGTCACACGAAACAGCTTGACTAAGTTTTAATGTAATCGAACCAGATTCACAAGGAACATTGCCAATGACATTCATTTGTGGTGGAACGGGTTCGTCTATCTCAACTTTCCAACTTCCAATCCATCCTGTGCATTGTAAGTTCGCATCAGAAACAAAATTTACAGTTAAACATCCACTTTTAGCAGTAATCTGTGGAGGAAGCGCTGTACCGGAATAAGGTCCCCCAATTAAGGGCGATAAAGTATCAGGTCCATCATAAAATCTGACAAAATCATATTGCTCTTCAGTACAGAACGTTGCGAAAGTGAAGACTATTTTTTCAGCTCCCGGTATGCATATTTTGAAGGTATAATTTTCGTTGTTGTCATAAGTGTTGGTTAACATTCCCATGTCACTATCAAGCAAAATACCTTCACATTCGTTGGTACTTGCATTAGACATGTTGAAGCTAGGTTGTACCCATGCTTTGGTAGAAAACAACAGCAACATTAGACACAAAGAGGTTAATTTCAATGTTTTCATAGCTTATTGTTTTAGTATGGTTATTTCTTTTGTTCTGACAATGTTGCTTTTGTGTCCAATTCTATCCACCATCCAAATTTCAAAATAGGTTTTTTCGGATGTTCCATTTCCAAGCACAAATGCGCTGCTCAAGGTAATGTTTAGGGTGCCTTTTATACTTATTTGCGAACCTTCAGGGGCTAGAGGGGCGATGTAGTATTCATC
>JAEUUM010000282.1 GCA_016787375.1 Saprospiraceae bacterium | reverse complement strand
TCCCTTTTCCAATAAGCCTGTCAAATTGACTTCGACTGGCCAATTTTACTTGAATTTTTGCAGTTTTAGAATTTTTAATGAGACAGGATTTAAGTGTATTTTCGTCTGTGATAATATTGTAAATAGATTCCTCATCACTTTTTACTGCTTCTTGTTCAATTTTCCTGGTTCCTGAATTACACAACAAATTGACTAAAATGCTGGAATCTTTTATACCTGCAAGTCTGAATGATAATATTCTTGTTTTAGAAGTTTGAACAATTATTGCAGTTTTACTGTCTTCGTTTATTGTTTCTACTTTTCCGGAAACAGGACTTTTGATCTCGTTATCAGCCAACCAATTTTGCACGGAACCCATTAACATAAAAATCTTGCTTTGAAGTAGCTTATTTGGCTGACGATTATTTACTGAATGATTGGTCTCATTTCGATTATCCAATTTCTTTTCGAGCCTTGCAATCTTGTATTCAGGCATTAATTTAATCTTTTGAATTTCATCAGAGGCTTTTTTTAAATCGTCAATTGTTGTTTGCCTTAAGGCATATTGCTCCTGAAGTTTTTTTAATTTGAGCTCTGCAGCTTTTTGCAATTTAGCTTTATTTGTAGAAATTTTTTTAGTTATTATTTTGGAAGAAGTTAATTTAATCGGAGCTGTTTGTTTCAAATTATTTAATAAATCTAAATACAACCGTTTGATTTCAAGATTATTAATATAGATATCTTTAATATTTGCATTAAGCTCATCTAAATCCCGGTAATTGCTCAATGCATCATTCAATGCCTGCATGGATTTCAATTCATGTTCATCTTTGCGGTAGCCAATCAATTGATTTTTTTCAACTTCAGTTCCGATTTTTATTATTGAATATTTTAACTCTGTAACCAAAACTGAATCTTGCTCGGCCTCATTCAGTTTGGCTGTTATGTTGAATGATTCATCATGTTTAACTACAAATAGAGAGATCAGCCATACATCAGCGATGACTACAAACAGCACCCAATATGTCCTAGAATATTTCAATTAAGTTTAGTTGTTTTAAAATTAATCAGCGTTATTTTTTTAAAAATGCTTTGTTCTCCGAAATAAATTCCGTCTTATTTCTAAAAAGTACCTGCTCCCCGTTTTCCAACATAAGAACCTTGTCAGCTAATTCAATCATTTCAATGTTATTTGTTGAAAAAATGACTGTATTATCCTTGCAATATTGAAGCAAAGACTCATAAAGTGTTAAATTCTCAATCATGTCAACATACCGATCCTCCAAATCAATAAGAAAAATACTTTTATTTTGGTACAAAAGCCGTGCTAACAAGATTTTCCGTTTAAGGCCATCAGAAATATATTCTCTTCCCGGGTCAATGTATGTTTCTAAACCTTTTTCCAAACCTAACACAAACCTGTTCAGCATGGTAGCGTCTATTACTTCCTTTAACCTACCTGAGTTGGTTATCTTTTCCTCCAATGTGATGTTCCAGGCAACAGAACCTGCAAGCAATTCACTTTCTTCTGAACAAATACCTATACTGTCTCGAATAAAATCAGGGTCGATTTCACTCATCGGTATGCCACCAAAAGATATCGCACCTTTGTTTGGATTGATTTTATTAAGTATCAACTTAAAAATAGAACTTTTTCCACTTCCCTGTCGGCCAACAATTGCAATTTTATTTTTATAATTAATTGCTGCATTGATGCCTTTCAACTCTCCATCAAAATTTCCGCTTGGGTATTTGAAATATACATCTTCAATTAGTAAATCAGCCACAAAGTCGTTTCTATCAATTTGTCTGTAAACTTGTTTTATTGATGTTGATTTTGAAGATCTCAATAGTGATTCTTTCAACCACTTATGATGATTCCATAAATAACCAATGATTTGCTCTTCCATCATTATTATCAAGACAAATGACACAGCCAACCACAATAACTGGGAAGAATCTATTTGCCTGTAATTGTATAGCATAAACAGACTAATAAAACTCCCAAGAAGCATTAAACTAAATAACCAGGCAGGTTTTTTCACGCGCTCATCACCGGATGTTTTACTTAGTGACAATATGCTTAATTCGTTGTCATGAGGTTTTCCTACCTTAAGGTACTCTGCAGATTTGATGAGTATGTTATAAAGTTCCTGTTGCACAGAGCTCGTTCCGGCTTGCTTGAGTGCTCTCTGGTTTTCTGAATAAATAAAATAATACCATTGAACCAAAAAAAAACAAAAGAATATGGTTATTGCCGTAAATCCAAACCAAGGTGAAATAAAGAATATTAAAATACCGAGACCGATTGAAATAGTTGTACACAACCAGAAATATTTTGCGTTTCTTTTTAAAAACTGATTCAAGTAATATTCATCAAGGAATTCTATTATCTGATTATTCATTGAAAGTTTTGATTCATTACTATTCAGAATTTCGTCAAAACAAAACTCATTAATAGTTGTTTCAGATTTCAAAGAGAAAAACCAGTTAAACCACAAACTCATTACGAATAATGCTATGGCTGTAACTGAAAATATATTCAAAATTTCAATTCCAAACTCTTTAAAGTTTAAATTGTAAAAATTGAGTAAAATAAAGGCAAGTGCCACAGCCCCAATAATTGCAGTTATTGATTGTTTATAGTCAACACTGTCAAATTTGGAACTAACTGTTTTAACTTCTTTAGGGATATTGTTCGACTTCTCAAATATTAAAACATTTGCCTTGGGAACTTGCAAATTATCACCATTAAAACAAGCTTTCGCAAAATCCTGAATCGAAATTTGGTCAAGGCCTATTGCAGGATCACCAACTAAAACCATATTGCTTTTAATCTCATAAACTACCACAAAGTGATCATGATTCCAGTGAATAATCAATGGCAGAGGCAATTGGGTTACATCGCTAAGACTAACTTTTGCGGCAACACAATCCAAACCAAGTTGCTCAGCAGCATTTTGAATGGCGAGAAAATTGGTTCCAAATTCATCCATTTCAAACTTGGAGGAGACCAATAATTTTTCATGCGGAAGTTTATGATATGCAAGCACCATCCTAAGTGACTCAACGCCACAATTGGAATGTTCTCTTTGTCGAAAGACAGGGAACTTAAGGTGTTTGAATATTTGCCAAATCATCAAAGGAAGTCATGCAACAATCATACCGAATTTTTAGCATGTGTAATTAATTATATAACAAGTAATTAAATAATTATTCATTTACTTTTAATATGGTAAATCATGATTTTTACAAATACAATTTTTCTGCTGATATTCGTGAAATTTTAAACATTTCAGTACAATAAATTGAATTCAAAGTTAATTTAATTTTAAAGTAACTGACCAATTGCCAAAATTTAAATAAATTTAAAGAACTTTGCCAGAAGAGATTAAGAATCGTTGATTACTAAAATAAAATCATGGAAATAAAACTTCAGGAACTAGAAGAAAATGGCCATAAAATAAGTCCAATATTACCTGAAAATGTTAAAAATTTTCTAATCGACATTGATGGTACTATTTGCGATGATATCCCCAACGAAGAACCTGAAAGAATGGGTGACGCTGCATTATATCCTGATGCTTTGGAAAAAATTAATCAATGGTATGATGAAGGTCACATCATAACTTTCTTTACGTCAAGAACTGAAGCACATCGTGAAATCACAATTTATTGGCTGGATAAACACGGTTTTAAATATCATGGATTGTTAATGGGCAAACCTCGCGGAGGAAATTACCATTGGATTGACAACCACATTGTACGGGCAACACGATACACAGGTCGTTTCACGAATCTTGTGGAACAGATATCAAGCATTCAGGTTTTTGAATGATACAGGAGCGAATTTGTATAAAATATTACTACATTTGCGTTCCATTTAACTAAAATATCATGAAAAATTCACTTTTGTTATTCATAATAATCTCATTGTTTGCTTGTAATAAAGCGGACAAACAATCTTCCGAAAATAGTAACAAAAACTCCCTTTCTGACACCTCAGGTGTTCAAAATTCCAACACAAACCAAACAGCTGGAAACTTAAAAATAGCATACGTACTTTCGGATACAGTATTGATTAAATTTACCCATTATCAAAAAATAAAAGCCAGCCTCACAGCTAAAGGTGAAAAGATTGAAAAGGAAATTCAAAGTCGTGCACAAGCTATGCAAATTGAATATCAAGGATATCAGGCTAAAGGTCAAAATATGTCACCGAAAGAACTTCAAGCTGCTGAAATGAGCCTGATGAAAAAACAACAAGACTTAGAGGCATACAAAAACAAACAAGCTTCAGACTTGATGAAGGAGGAGGAGACATTAAACAAAGATTTACAAAAGAAAATCGATACATTTTTAGAATCTTATGCCGCAGAACATGGTTACACGTTCATTCTTTCGAAACACATCGGCGGAAGTGTGTTATTTGGACTGAAAGAGTTGGATATTACAAAAGAAGTGATAGAAGGATTGAACGCAAGTGTAAAGAAATAAAGCCATTAAAATTTAGGGCAAACTATTCCTTCCTCGTCATGTTCACCCAGATAACCAATTGAAAATTCAAAGGCTTGTCTTCCTCTTGAATTGGACAGACTTCCCAAATTCACATCATAAGAAAATCCGAATAATATACGGTTGTACTCAAAACCTGCAAGTACAATAAATGCATCAGGATTTACAATACCATCAATTGAACGGTTTGTTCTTAGCCAACCTCCGAAGTGAATGGCTATTCCACTATAATCGTTGATCAATGTTCTGAAATTTGCTCCACCGGTCAATTCAAGGTGTTCACCTTGTTTCATTAAAAATACCCTTGGAATGATACTCATCGCATTGTTAACAGGGATTTCACTACCTGCATAAAGCGTAAATTTCCTGCTCAATACACTTGTACCGCCATTATCGCTTTCATAGAATGAAATTTTAGGCTGAAGCAAATGGTGAATTGCCCCTCCGGCATATAAGGTAAAATTCTTTTTTACCCTAACAGAATAATGAATACCCGTTGATAGATCACCAAAAGAAAAATTATTTGTCGGAAACACCTCATTTGTTAACTCGGTAAATCCATCTATGCCATTGAACTGATCTGCAAAATCAAGTTTTTCATAATTAATGTTCCTGGAGGATATACCAAACTGGAAACCAAGTGAAAGGTACTGGCTATTATTTATATCAAGTGATTTGTGAATAGCACCTGTCAGCGAAAGATTGTTTGTGTTAAAATCCACAGCACTTACTTTATCCGAAAAAAATATTGCACCTATGGCAGCATAATCTTTATGAGATGGGCTTATTGGCGCTTTCATTTTTAAATCTACAAATCCGCTGGTAGTGACGAATGGATTATCGAGGGTTCCTCTCCACTGATCTCTGTAGTTTAATCCTATTCTGAAACCTCCATCATAATTCCCTGTTAAGGCAGGATTCAGGTAAATGGGTGCGGCATAAAATTGCGAAAAATGTCTATCCTGAGCTTTATTTGCAGAAACAACTAATAGACTGAGAATTATAATAGCAACAAATCGCATGTATGATGTTTAGAATGAAATATTGTTCTTTGAAGTATAAAGACATTTAACGCAAATATATGGTTTATGTTTTATTCACAAAAATGCTAATTAGGCTTTGGCAAACTCAAGAAATAAAACTTAGAATTTATTGAATCAGCAAAATCAAACCTTTTCAAACTTTCGCCAAAGATCTACATATTTGTTTTCCGGATCATACCTTCGGGCTTGAGTTTCAAGGTTAAAAACCCTATTTTCACGTGGGTCGTTCCCAACCCCTGCCAGATAATTCCAATTGCCCCAGTTGCTGCAGACATCATAATCTATGAGCATATATTCAAAATATTCCGCTCCTATTTGCCAGTTTTGTTTCAAATCATGAACCAAATAACTTGCGACATTTTGTCGTCCGCGGTTCGACATGAAACCTGTTGCATTTAGCTCAATCATATTTGCATCTACAAATGATTGTCCGGTTGTTCCTTGAGTCCAGTCTTTGATCTTTTTTTGGTCTTCCTTGAATTCTTTAATCCGACCACCTTTTAAACCATTAGGCTGAAAGATTGCATTTTGATATTTTTTGGCTATTAACCTGAAGAAATCGCGCCACAACAATTCAAAATACAACCAATATGTAGATTTATTCCCTCCATAAAACTGTTCATATTTCATGATTTCATGATAAATAACTTTAGGTGAAAGGCAGCCTTGAGCCAGATAAGGTGAAAACTTTGAGCTGTAATCCACACCAACAAGCTCATTTCTGGTATCAAGGTAAGTGTCAATCAACCTTGAATCCCAAAGATAATAACGCAATCTATCCAGTCCCGCTGTTTCACCACCTTTTAATGGGAATGCAGAGTAAGAAATGCTTGGAATTTGCTCGAAACCATAATCCTCTAAAGTAGGAATTTCACCAGACTCAATATCCTTAGCTGCATATTTATAATTTTCAGCCTCAGGAATTGGTTTTCTTACAGGCGTTATCTTCTCTACTTCTTTTCTGTAATTCGTAAAAATATCAGGAGAATGGGTGATCGGGAAAGGGAGATCTTGGGTATAGTAAAGCATTTTTCCTCTGGAATATTTTATCTCCTGACCAACAGACCACAAATTTTGTTCAAGTTTATCTTGTATTTTTACTTCGTCACTTGTGCGTTCGCGATTACAAAAAACCCAGGAAGATTTGTACTGTTTAGCTAACTTGAAGATTTCATCTTGTGCTTTACCGCATCTGATTATCAAGTCTGCTCCTTTAGAACGCAAATTCAATCTCAAATCTTCAACCGACTCGATAATAAATTTCAACCGATGTTTCCCGGTTCTCCTGAAACCGTGGGGGCCGTTGCTTTTCAAAAATAAATCCTCAAAAACATAAACATACAGAACTTCATCGGCATGTTTAAGTGCATCATGAATTGCCTCATTATCTGAAAGTCTGAGGTCTTGACGAAACCAAACTATTGCTCTATTCACAAATAATTTTTTGAAAAGCAACAAATGGAAAAAGATAATTGTTTATAAATTGTACTTTTGATGTCGAATTACAAAAAACAAAATGACAAAAAAGATTCTCACTGCACTTTTTACCATTTTATCCATTTTGACAAATTTGGTTTATGGCCAAAATTTAGAAATGTACAAAATCTTTACCGGACAAGGCAAAGCCTCTGACTGGAAAGAACTGGTTAAAAATGCTTCCAAGTCAGATATTGTTTATTTTGGGGAGCAACACAATGATCCGATTTGTCATTGGTTGCAACTTAAAATGGCTCAAGAGTTGTTAACAAGCTCCAACCAAAAATTAGTATTAGGAGCAGAAATGTTCGAATCTGATAATCAGCGGACAATGACCGAATACTTGGAAGGTTTAATATCTCAAAAGAACTTTGAAACAGAAATGCGTCTTT
>JAEUUM010000246.1 GCA_016787375.1 Saprospiraceae bacterium | reverse complement strand
AAACCACTTTTATAAAGGGTGACACTTTTAATAGCGCTTGGGTTATAAATTGAAAAAAAACCGGCAGTATGGAATGGGTTGTATACCTGAACACCATCAAGTAATACCAGGTTTTGCCCCGGATCGCCTCCACGAACATGAAGACCACCCAAGCCATCAGTTCCTGAAAGAACACCCGGCAAGCTTTGAGTGAGTTTTATAATATCTTGCTCACCACCTACTGCTGGAATCATCTCGAAATCTGTAGATGTAAAATTTTCTCTCGCGGTGTTGATTCCAACCTGCCTACGTGTATAATAATCAGCAACAACTATAACTTCTTGTAAATCAATAGCTTTATTCAAAAATATATCTATATTTCGATTTTGTTCTGCTCTGAATTTTTTTTCAAACTGGAGAAATCCCAGATAAGATGTATTTAGCACCCAATCCCCGGGATAATAAGTCAAAGAATAAAATCCATATAAATTACTGGTTGTACCAATATTGGTTCCCGCTAAATAAACATTCGCTCCAATTATTTTCTCACCACTTGTTGAATCAATAACATATCCGCTAATCGTGACTTTTTTGGGCGATGGTTCGTTATACTTAAACAAAATTATCTGGTCACCAAAGAATTTATAATTCAAATCAGTATCTTCAAGCAGGTAATATAGAATGTGTTTAATTTTAATCTGTTTAAACTCCAGGGTTATTTTTTTATTGGGAAGGGCGTCATCATTATAAGCAAACTCAACTTGTGATTTGTCTTTTAATAATGTAAGTGCCTCTTTCAAGGAGAGATTTTCAAAGCTTACCGTAACTTTACGATCAAGTATATTTTGCGAACGAATGTCCGTACAGAACAAGCTAATACCCATTATCGATAAAACGACTAATGCCCTCATGATAAGTGACAATTATTGGCAAGATTTTCCTTCGATTTCAAAAACTGAATCGTTTACTGCTAAAAAGTTAATATTCATTGAAGTTTTTAGAACTTCATGTATTTGTTCGATTGAATAGTTTTCAAAACTACCTGTAAATCTGCAATTTTTCATATCTTCATTTTGCAGCTTATATTTAACCTTATATACTTTTGAAATTTTATCTAACACAATCCCCAAACCTTCTCCTTCAAACACAAATTTTTTGTCAATCCAAGCACTGCCGTTTAGGTCAGGTCTAAATGCTGCTTTACCATTATTTTCATTAAAGGTAAAAGCATACCCGGGTTCGATAAAATAAACTTTGTTGCTATTCTTAGGAACAAATTTCACTTTTCCTGTCTTCACACAAACATAGACGGAATCAGAATTTTTATTTGATTCAACATTAAATGATGTTCCAACTACAATTACCTGTCCTTGTTCAACTTCTATAATAAAAGGTTTGGATTTATTGGCTTGAACTTGAAAAAAAGCTTCTCCTGAAAGTCTTAATTTCCTGTCGGTTTTGTTGTAATCATTTGATACAGTTATGATACCGGCATTGTTCAAGGTTATTTCAGATGAGTCAGCAAGGTCTAAATGTTCAATTTTACCACTTTGAGCGATATATTTTGCTCCATGGCTATCTCCTGATAAATAAAAATAAATTGCAAGACTCACTCCGATAAGAAGCATTAAAGTCATCGCAGATAAAGCCAATGGGAATGAATGCTTTTCAGAGTGTTCTTCCTGAATTTCCTTTTGAAAAGTGTTTTTTTCGAATTTTCCCCATGCCAGTTCAATATTAG
>JAEUUM010000210.1 GCA_016787375.1 Saprospiraceae bacterium | reverse complement strand
CCAATGGGCCAGCAGTTACAGTTGTGTTTTTTGTACTACTGAGTCCCAACGGAGGGAACCAGGTAAATCCTTGATTGAAAGTATTATTAGTAGCTGTAAGAATTACATTTTTCCCTTCACATAATTGATTGGAAGCAATAGGCAAAATTTTAACTTTAGGATCAATCTCTTTTGCATAAATCGAATCTTTCGCAGAGCAAGTTCCGACTTGGCCGGTTACATAAATATAACCATTGCTAGTAGGGGTTGCAATAGGTGTGACACTCTCAAAGTTATCCATTATGGATATTGGCTGCCAAAAATATGTCTGGCATCCTTTGACAGAAAGATTAATCTTGCCATTTTTGCAATAGTAGGCAGTATCCAAACCATTCAATATAGTAGCATAAGGCTGATCATGAATTTCAATGGTTAGAGTAGTATAGGTAACTGTCCCACAACCAAAGTTGTTTGTCAAAGATATGGTTACCGTTTCTGTCCCTTCAACAATATTGTCATTTATTGGAGAAATCGGAAAACTCACTTCAGTTTCTCCCGGAAGGAAAGTAATGGTGTTAGGTATGGTTAAATTATAATCCACTCCTTTGGTCGCCGTTCCGCCAATGACAATGTTGTATGAAACAGCATAATCCAAAACGTTTGATAATTTAATTTTTATCACATCTTCACCCGTGCATTTTTCAATCATATAATCTATACCGGAGTTGTAGACTACGTCAAACTTTGCGGCCCCACTCTTAAGATCAGAAATAAATACACCAGAGTCGTAAGAAAAATCTCCACGGTCTGCAACTGCCAATTTAAGGTGATAAGTATTACAAGGAGTAACTTTTTGTCTTGCAGTAAGACTTTTCTTTATACCTTTAAAATCTGAAGTAAGACCATCATATTGTATGGTTTGACCACCAAGGTTATTTCTGTAATATTGCCAGTTTTGCTGATTATTCACTGAATTTACCTGCACAAAAGTGGTATTGTCCGGCAATATGGCTATATTTTTTTGATTGTTGATATTTGGATCACCAACAATTCCAGGCCCCGAGATAAGAAAGGCAAAAATATCATTGAAGCTGGACCCAACAAATTCAGGGTATTCTTCTGAACCAAATATGTACTCAAAAGCCAACTCATCCGTGGCAGCAAATACATCCAACTCCACAACACAAGCATCATTTGAAAGCGATGAATTTCCCTGAAGAGTTGAAAGATAATTTAAGTCAGAATCTCCGGCAGTTCCATTTGCCGCTGTCATTGAACTGCTGTTATTTGGCCCAATAGCATTAACCGATGCCCCGGAAGTAAGCAATAAACCTTGCTTCAATCCTAAATTGGAATTATCTGTAGCCTTGAAAGTACCATAAGCTCCATTCGGGCATTTAATAGTATCAATGGTTACGACCGTTGTAGGGGTAGATACTGATGCAATAATCTGCTCTTCGGTTACAGTCGGAACTACGGATATGGTTTCATACGGATCACACGGAGTTGAGCTACATTGCCATGTACCTAAAAACCCATCTAAGTTAAGATTACCGTCTGAAATGAATTCAATGGAAATACAACCGGAAGATGCCTGCACTTTATAAGCAACACCTCCACCACCGCCTTGAGAAAAGTTACTCCCTGTTATGGTAGCAATTAGGGGGCTGGTTTTACTGTCTCCGTCATAAAATTTTATCTGATCGGCCGCAAGGTCAATGTTGTAATAATCCATCGTAAATTCAATACATTGGGTGAACCCTGCCGGACAAATCTTAAAGAAAAAGTTTTCATTAGGACCATAGTTGCCGGTTTCACCACCAGAGTCTACTAGTTTTCCGGTACAAGCATTCGAAAATCCATTGGTTATGGTTATAAGTGGATCTTTTTCCTTGATGCAAAGCACGAAAGAACCCGCATGTTCAGTAGCATCCCCCTTTTTGTTATCATGTATCCTCATAAAATAAGTCGCACCCGGAGTAAGTCCAAATGCATTCAAGACTACGCTCGTGTCACTCACTGTGGGATTGTAACTTGCACACAAAACCAAAGCCAGCTCATCAAAAGCACAATCTCCTCTGTATAGAGCAATTTCAGGAAATTTCAAAGCCGGATTCGTACCGTCAGATTTACCGGTCACCGTGATCACGTAATCGAGAATGGTGTCGCTGGCGACAAAGGATATCCAGACATCACGGCTTAGATCAGCATCACTGAAACAATTTGGTACATTAAAGGACCCGATATTACTAGTGGTCGCATTCACATTGTTAAAATATGTATTTGGGTCACAAAAAGGTGCAGTACCCAAATTTAAAGCAGGACAATCATCATAAGCCGGCTGAGCAAAGACTTGCAGACTACCGATCAACAATAAAGAAAAGAGAAGAAGTTTCCTCATAACAGTTTTATTTATTTCTAGACATTACTTGATTGCCAAAATTAAACAAATTATCAATATTGGTTATGTAATCTGCTTTTTTGTTTTGTTTTTCGACAATTTTTTAAAAATGTAAAAGTATGAAAAAGATGCCAAATATGTACCAACCAAGGACCCGGCAATTACGTCACTTAGAAAATGTTGCCCAAGATAAATTCGGGAAAAAGCTACCCCGGCTCCAAGTATAATACAACAAACTCCAAAAAAATGCTTTCGTGGCCACAGATATGCAAGCGTAACAAACAGCGTGAATGCTCCCATTGTATGGCCTGATGGGTAACTACTGTATCCCCTGTTTAACTTCACACCCGGCACAGCTGATAGTTCAACTTCTGACTTTTTTAACTCGAAATACAAAGCCGGACGGGGATCCTTAAAAAAATTCTTGAGCCCACCACTCACTATTACCGTTATCAATCCTGCAGACAATATGGTCAAGGCTTTATCTTTCCTGCCGGACAACCACAATATTGTTACAATAATTGCATAAACAGGAAACTCTGATAATTGAGTTATAGAGCTAAAAATTGTATTTAAAATCGAATTGCGGTGCTGCTCCAAAAATAAAACCTCCTGCCCTTTATGAATATTGATAAGAACTGCAATACCAACAATCCACAAAATGAGTAGTGTTATAAAAATATACCGAAATCTGTAAAAAGTAATTCGCATTTTTAAACTTTCACATGATTAGAAACTCTCCTGGTAATGAAAGTCCAGAATTTAGCAAGACGCATTTTTATGAGATCTGTGTTGAAAAATGAAGCATCTCGGATTGCTTTAGCTGTTAAAATAAGTCCGATTGGAGCTAAAATAAAAACCGGCATCCAAGCCGCCATTACACCATTGATAACGAGTTGGTCTGTAAGGTTTTTGCAGAGAATATTCAATACAATAAATATCATGAAATAAACAATAGATATCAATAATGGATAGCCAAATCCTCCCTTCCTGACGATTGCACCCATCGGCGCACCAATAAACAAAAAAACAAGACAAATAGCCGCGATGCTATACTTTATATGCATCTCGTATTGATGTAAATTCCTTGCTTTTAAGCTTCTGTCAATGCTTTCGTTCGTGGAGACTATTTCACTTTGAATACTT
Source organism: Saprospiraceae bacterium (assembly GCA_016787375.1). Classification (GTDB taxonomy): domain Bacteria; phylum Bacteroidota; class Bacteroidia; order Chitinophagales; family Saprospiraceae; genus JAEUUM01. Next base: position 1,048 of record JAEUUM010000210.1, on the reverse strand, counting down.
CTTACCGAAGTCTTTGCCCGTGATATAAGGTTTTCTCTTTTATCAGGTGTGTATAATTCTGCAAATCGTTTTGCTTGTGACTGGTCCTTTATTTGTTCAAGAGGTTCAGGATATACGATTGAAATACTCCTTGCTTTAATCAATTTAACAAGGCTGTCATTTTTAGCTTGTTCTTCTTTTTTTTGAGGTTTTAAGCTTGAAAAATACCTTGGAAAAAGTTCTGAAACAGAATTTTTACGTTCAGCAACCTTATCATTAATGCTATCAACTTTGTGAGAAAGTTCAGCGGAGGTAAGCATCATTTGATGTGACCTGAATAATTCTTCATCAGTTTTGTTTAGTGAAAATTCTTTCAGATCGTAGACCTTTTGCAGATGCCTAAAACTCGTTCTGACAAAAGGATAAGTCTCATTCTTTCTGTTCGTTTCATCTAGTTCTTGATATTGCACGCCATCTTTCAATTGCATAACAAGATATTGCTTGTCCGCAGTAGTGAACATTTTTCCTCCTTTGGCAGTAATCTGATTTATCTTTTCAAAATTGCCGGTCTGGTTATAAATCAAAACATCTTCAATTGTCTGGTTATCACTTAGCTTATTTTTAATACGTATGACAAAATCCTGAAAATCATCATTAAAAACCCCTTCTTCCAGGCTTAACGCAGGTTTTTGTCTCCTGATATCATACAGCCTGCTACCAAATTTAAGGTTGGCTATAGGAATCAAATGATTGGAACAATAATATGAAAACAAAGAAATTAAAAACATCAAAAACATGAGTGGCCTCATAACCCTGAGCAAAGAAATCCCCGCTGATTTGAAACTTGATAACTCATATCTTTCAGCTAAATTCCCCATTACCATTACTGAAGAAATCAATACGCCCAAAGGTAACGCCATGGGAATCCGGGAAACGGAAAGATAACCCAACAATTCAATCAAGGTAAATAATTCAACTCCTTTGCCTATAATTTCATCAATATACACCCAAACGAATTGCATCATTAAAACAAAAACTGCAATACAAAATGCAACAATGAAGGGCGGGA
>JAEUUM010000188.1 GCA_016787375.1 Saprospiraceae bacterium | reverse complement strand
GAACAAGTTCGACTCGCTTTGAATCTCGATAAAAATAATTTTTTTCTCTTAGGACACTCATGGGGTGGAATTCTAGCTATGGAATATGCGCTTAAATACCAACAAAACTTGAAAGGATTAATAATCTCAAACATGATGGCGAGTGCACCGGAATATGGGAAATACGCCAATAACGTCTTGGCCAAGCAATTTGATCCAAAAATTTTGGCTGAAATCAGAGAAATTGAGGCCAAAAAGGATTTTGACAACCCAAACTATATGAAACTACTGTTTCCAAACTTTTATTGTAAACATATATTGCGCTTGCCAGCTGATTCATGGCCGGAACCAGTTAACAGAGCAATGTCAAAATTAAATCAGTCTCTGTATGTGACCATGCAAGGCCCGAGCGAATTTGGTGTTTCAGGCAAATTAGAAAAATGGGATGTTACAAATCTTTTAAAATCACTAACCATACCAACTCTGGTAATTGGTGCCAAAAATGATACAATGGACCCCCAACATATGAAATGGATAGCGTCTGAAGTCCAAAATGGAAATTTCCTTTATTGCAGCTCAGGAAGTCATATGTGTATGTGGGATGACCAGGAGATCTATATGAAAGGATTAATCAATTTTTTAAAAAAAGTAAATAACCAGTAATCAAATCAATATGAAAAGAACATTAATCATTTTTTGTGTTATATCCATCTTAAATGCCCAAGCTCAGACCGAAGCAAGAAGGAACGCCATTAACATATCCTCCGATAAAATAGAAGCTAAAGTTATTCAATGGCGTAGAGATTTTCACGAACATCCAGAACTTGGTAACAATGAATTCAGAACAGCTGGAATTATTGCAGAACACCTTAAGTCATTGGGATTTGAAGTAACTACAGGTGTCGCGAAAACTGGTGTTGTAGGAGTTTTGAAGGGCAGTAAGCCCGGTCCAGTTGTTGCATTGCGAGCTGATATGGACGGTTTACCGGTTATCGAGCGTGTTGATGTTCCATTTGCATCAAAAGTTAAAACGACGTATGAAGGGAAAGAGTGTGGTGTAATGCATGCATGCGGTCATGATTCTCATGTTGCTATTCTAATGGGAGTAGCAGAGATACTTGCAAGCATGAGAAAAGAGCTGAAAGGCACAGTTAAATTTATTTTTCAACCCGCAGAAGAGGGCGCACCAAAAGGCGAAGAAGGTGGCGCAAAATTAATGGTCAAAGAGGGTGTTTTGGAAAACCCGAAAGTTGATGCAATCTTTGGATTGCATATTAGTTCTGATACCGAGGTTGGCAAGATCAATTATCGGCCAGGGGGTTTCATGGCAAATGTAAACGATTTTAAAATTGTGGTCAAAGGCAAGTCCTCTCATGGGGCCAATCCTTGGCTTTCTGTTGACCCCGTGGTTGTTTCCGCTGATATCATCAATACTTTACAGACAATTGTCAGCCGCAACATTAACTTAACTCAAAACCCTGCAGTGGTGACCATTGGTGCCATTAACGGAGGTAACAGGTCAAATATAATACCCGAACAGGTAGAAATGATTGGAACCATGCGAACCCTGAGTGACAATGACGAAAAATATGTGATTGAGCGAATTAAACAAATAGTAACAAAAACCGCTGAAGCGTCAGGTGCTACCGCAAGCATTGAACTACCTTACACCACTCACTATCCGGTAACTTCTAATGATGAAACCTTAACCAATTTAATGTTACCATCCCTTCAAAAAACAGCCGGAAAAGAAAATGTCTTATTAGTTGCTCCTGAAACCGGAGCAGAGGATTTTTCATACTATCAACAGAAAGTGCCTGGTTTGTTTTTCTTTCTGGGTGGTATGCCAGTCGGTAAAGACCCACTAACTGCTCCCCCACATCACACTCCTGATTTCTACATCGATGAAAGTGGATTCAAAACAGGTGTCAGAGCCATGGTAAACCTGGTTTTTGATTACATGGATTTAAAAACAAAATAAGTTTGAGTAATTGACCTTTTTACAGTTAGCACGGGTTTTACTCCAAAATTATTGTTTGAATTAATTCAAGCAAATCCATTTCATTTGGAGTTCTTGATTCTGCAAATTGCGTAAATTGAGCTTCAATAAGGGCCTTAGAAGTTGTTGGACCTATCGAAATCACCTTTTGATCTTGAGATATTTGATTAC
>JAEUUM010000042.1 GCA_016787375.1 Saprospiraceae bacterium | reverse complement strand
AAATGGTCAAATGGGCCAACTTCACAAACAATTGCTAACCTTGCGCCAGGAACTTACACAGTTACTGTCACCGATCAGACTGGTTGTACAGCAGTTACATCAACTACAATAATCAATTTCCCAAAACCAACAGGTACAATAAGCAAAGTAGATGCTAAATGTGAACTATCCAATGGAACTGCAACCGCAAACCCTTCAGGAGGTACACCTGGATATACATATCAATGGTCTAATGGACCGACTACTCAATCTGTTTCAAATTTGGCACCTGGAAGTTACACAGTTACAATCACAGATAGCAAAGGCTGTTCAGTCACAGCTTCAGTGAATATTATAAACATTCCATCTCCAACAGCAAGTATTAATAAAGTTGACCCAACTTGTGGATTTGCAAATGGTTCAGCTTCAGTGACACCATCTGGAGGTACTCCGGCGTACACATATAAGTGGAACACCGGTGCCACAACAGCATCAATTTTAAGTTTGAACCCTGGAACTTATACTGTAACCGTTACAGATCAAACAGGGTGTACAGTTGTTAAATCTATTGGGTTAACCAATATTGAAGGACCAACAATCAGCTCAACCAAAGTTGAACCAAATTGTGAAAAGTCAAACGGAAGTATAACTCTTACGGTTAGTGGAGGTACCGCACCGTTTAGCTATATTTGGAGTAATGGTGCAACTTCAAAAGATCTTACAAATTTAGCTCCAGGTATGTATTCAGTCACAGTAACTGATGCAAATGGTTGCAAAGCGACAACAAATAGTCCGGTTGAATTGAAGTACAAAGATTGTTACTTTGACCTTGCATTAAGAAAGAGGACTGCCCAGGTTCTTCCTGTAACTATAAATCAAGATGTTTTGTTCACTATTACTGTATTCAATCAAGGTACTGAATCAGCAAGAAATATTGGAGTTATTGACTACATTCCGGTTGGGTTTGTTTTAAGTCCGTCTGATCCAAATGGTTGGACATTGGGAGCAGGAAATACAACTGCTACAAAATCCATTACTGGTCCTTTAGCTCCTGGAGATAGTGCAACAATAAATATCGTTTTAAGGGTTAAACCTAATGCAACTGCAGGAATGTTTTTGAATACTTCTGAAATCACCAGTGTTCAAGGCCTGAATTTTGAAAATAAAAATCTTGATGACATCGATTCAACACCTGATGGATTTAATACTGAAACTAATGTAAAAGATGATGTAATAAATGAAAATGGTAAACAAGGTGGTGACGAAGATGATCACGACATTGCAAAAGTTACGGTAGATATATTTGATCTTGCTTTAACAAAGAAAATATCAACAAGCCAAGTACTGCCTATCAGACCAGGTGACCTTGTAACCTTTACGATAACTGTTCATAACCAAGGCTCTTTAACAGGTACTAATATTAATCTAGTTGATTATATACCGAGTGAATTGTCTCTATCAGATCCTAACTGGACACTTTCAGGTTCAAATGCAACATTGAATACTCCAATTGCAAGTTTAACTCCAGGTTCTACTGTTACCAGAGAAATTAAGTTTACGGTTAAGCCAAATTTTGAAGGAACTACCATCATCAATAGGTCTGAAATAAGTGGAGCCACAAATATTTACAATTTCCCTGATATTGATTCAAAACCAGATAATATTGTCGGTAATGATGCTGGTGGTAAAGAAGGTTCAGCTTCTGATGACAGTATAAATGGAAATGGAACTGGCGCCCCTCTGGACACAAATCCACTTACTGACGAGGATGATGCAGACCCTGCGCTAATAACAGTTACGCAAACCTTCGATCTTGCGTTAATTAAAAAAGTAAAAGCAGGACAAAAGCTCATCTTTGATCCCGGAGATAACGTAACGTTTGTTATTTCGGTCTTTAATCAAGGGACTTTAACTGCTAATTCAGCTGAAATTGTAGATTACATTCCTTCAGGTCTAACTGTCATTGATCCAAATTGGACAGTAGTCGGAAACATTGCAACCTATAAATTACCAATTACACCATTGACTCCGGGTTCCTCAAAAGATATTGAGATTTTAACCAAAATCGATGCTTCATTTACTGGTCTTTCCTTGGTAAATAGGTCAGAAATCAGCAAAGCAACGAATTCTTTGAATCAACCTGATATCGATAGTTCACCTGATGCAAATCTAAGCAACGATGCTGGTGGAAATCCAAATTCACCTTCTGATAATTCTTTAAATGGAAATGGAACAGGTGTTCCTGGTGACTCAGTTGCCTCAACTGATGAGGATGATGCAGACCCTGCATTAATAGTGTTGTCTCAAAAGGTATGTCCTGAAATTGTAGCAGAAATAGCTGTTGTTGATGCACTTTGTGGTGCGAACACAGGCAATGCAATAGTTGTAGTAGCAGGAGCTGATGCAAATTCATTTAATTATTTATGGAGTAATGGAGTAACTGCAAATGAAGTCAGTAATCTTCCTTCCGGTAATTATTCAGTAACCATAATAGATAAGGCAAATACTTCATGTAAAACTGTCAAAAATGTTTTCATTGGAAATATAAATGGTCCAATTATTTCAGCAATTCCTACACCAGCTAATTGTGGAGTAAATGGTACAGTGAAAATAACAGTATTAAGTGGTGCAGGTCCATTTACAATCAATTGGAGTGGTGCAGCAATAGGTACAACAAACTTACCTGGCTTGGGATCATATGACATAACAGGTCCAATAGGAATTTATAACATTGAAGTTATCTCATCTAATGGATGTAAAGACTATACAAGAACCGAGATAAAATCAAATCCTTCAGGGCTTTCAATTACGGCATCACCCAACACAAGACCGGACTGCAAGGGTAATAATGGCTCAATCGTAATAAATATATTGGGAGGAACACCAAATTATAAATATTATCTGAACGGAATATTAATGGCAACAATTCCGGGTACAAATTATACTATTAACAATTTGGTCGCAGGTGAATACATAGTTAAAGTTGTTGACTCTAAGTTGTGCGAAGCAACCTCAAAAGTTGTTCTCGAACCTCAGGGCCCTCCACAAGTCAATCCTTCGAAATTTACAATAATTGATGCTACTTGTTCAGGAGGTCTAGGTAAAGTTACATTTAACGGTGGGGCCGCAGGCGATGTTTATGAATTAATTCCTTTTGGAAGCAATTCCTCAATTTACAACTTCACTGGTCCTTCTGTGAAATCTATAGATGTACCAATCGGAGAATATTTCGTAAGATTATTGTCAAATAGCGGTTGTGAAGGTATTCTAGCAGATCTGTCTGTTAAAGGTCCAAAACCTTTGGATTTCTTTGTTCAGTATTTTGATCCAAATTGTGATGCCGCAGGTAAAAATGGAATTATTAATATTGTTGAAATTACCGGAGGCTATACCCTTGGTCAATTAGATATTAAATACATAAATAAGTTAACAAATGTTGTAGTGGCAACAAATATCTTATCTGCCCAAAATCTACAAAAAGGAACCTATAGAGT
>JAEUUM010000171.1 GCA_016787375.1 Saprospiraceae bacterium | reverse complement strand
GTAACCCTTCCATCACAGGACATGGTACTCGGACTTTACTATCTTACAAAGGAGAAAAAGTCTACACCTGAACTTAAAGTTATGGGAGATGGTAAAATCTTTTACTCTGCTGAAGAAGTTAATATAGCATTTAATGAAGGTAAACTTGATTTGCATGCTGCTATCAAAGTAAAAGCACGTGTTGAGGATGAACATGGTAACATGGTTCAAAAATTAATTGACACTACCACCGGAAGAGTCCTCTTTAACCAAGTTACACCTGAACAGGTTCCCTACATTAATCAATTGATGACAAAAAGGAACCTAAAGCAAATCATTAGTTATGTACTGAAAAGAACCAACTTTGCAGTTACTGCACAATTCCTTGATTCAATCAAAGAGCTGGGATTCTATTGGTCATTCAAAGGTGGTTTGTCTTTTAACCTTGGAGATTTAATTACGCCATCTATCAAGGTTAAAACTTTGAATGAGGCTCAAGCTGAGGTTGATGAAGTTTGGGACAACTATAACATGGGACTCATAACCAACAATGAGCGTTATAATCAAATTATCGATAAATGGACATTTGCAGATAATCGTATCACTGATACTTTATTAAAAGAATTGTCTACCCACAAATTTGGTTTCAACTCTGTGTACATGATGCTTGATTCAGGTGCCCGTGGTTCAAAACAACAAATTAAACAGTTGTGTGGACTGAGGGGGCTTATGGCAAAACCAAGAAAATCTGGAGATACAGGTGGAGCAATCATCGAAAATCCTATCCTTGCAAACTTCCTTGACGGTCTTTCAGTTTTGGAGTTCTTTATATCTACTCACGGTGCCAGAAAGGGACTTGCGGATACTGCCTTAAAAACAGCAGACGCAGGTTACTTGACTCGACGTCTCGTAGACGTTGCACAAGATGTGGTAATTCGTGAAGAGGATTGTGATACTTTGAGAGGAATTGAAACCCTTGCATTAAAAGATGGAGACAAAGTAATTGAGAGTTTGGCTTCAAGGATTCAAGGTCGTTTCACACTACACGATATTTATCATCCGGATACTGAAGAAATTATTTTGAATGCTGCTGAATACATTTCGGATTCAATGGCCGAGTTGATTGAAAAATCCGGAATAGAGATGGTGACTATTCGTTCAGTATTGACGTGTGAAACATCTCATGGAGTTTGTGCAAAGTGTTATGGTAAGAACCTTGCAACCGGTAGAATTGCTGAGATGGGTGATACTGTTGGTATTATTGCGGCGCAATCTATTGGTGAACCAGGAACACAGTTGACACTTCGTACTTTCCACGTGGGTGGTATTGCGTCAGTATCTCAAACCGAATCTGAAATTTCTGCAAAACACGCCGGTATCATAGAATTTGATGGTATCAGAATAACAGATATCAAAGAAGATGGTACTACACAAAAAGTAGTGTTATCAAGAACAGGTGAAATAAGAATTGTAGAACCAAAAACAGGTCGAGTTTTATCTTCTAACCATATTCCGTATGGTTCAAATCTTAAAATTGAAGATAAACAGGAGATCAAAAAAGGTGAAGTAATTTGTGACTGGGATCCTTTTAATGCGGTCATCATTTCCGAATTTTCTGGTGTCGCAAGTTTTGAGGATATTGAAGAAGGTATCACATATCGTATAGAACGTGATGATCAAACCGGATTCGCAGAAAAGGTAATTATTGAACCAAAGAACAGAAAGAAAATACCTACTATTAGAATTGTAAATTCTGATGGTGAAGAATTGAGGAGTTATTCTCTTCCGGTAGGAGCTTACATCTCTATTGAGGATGGTTCCGAAGTTTATGCCGGACAAAAAATCGTTAAGATTCCTCGTTCGTTGGGTAAAATTCAAGATATCACAGGTGGTCTGCCAAGGGTAACGGAGTTATTTGAAGCAAGAAATCCATCAAATCCTGCTGTTGTGTCAGAAATTGATGGGGTTGTTTCGTTTGGTAAAATCAAGAGAGGTAACAGGGAATGTTCAGTTACCGCAAAAGATGGTCAAACTCGTAAATATTTGATAGCATTATCAAAACACATACTTGTACAGGAAGGTGACTTTGTAAGAGCCGGTACACCACTTTCAGAGGGAACGATTGCTCCAAAAGACATCCTGAGCATCAAAGGATCATTTGCAGTTCAGTCATACTTAGTTGAAGGAATCCAGGAAGTTTATCGTTCTCAAGGTATTAATATCAATGACAAGCACATCGAAGTGTTGGTTCGTCAAATGATGAGAAGAGTTATCATCGAAGATGCCGGAGACACACACTTCTTAGAAAGTGAGGCTGTTGATAAATTTGAATTTGCTGAACAAAATGAGTGGATCTTTGACAAGAAATTCATCACTGATCCGGGAGAATCTTCTAAATTAAAGGCTGGACAGTTGGTAACACTCAGACAAGTTCGTGAAGAAAACTCTTACCTTAAGCGTAACGATAAGAAAATAGTACAATTCAGAGATGCAATTTCTGCTACTTCGAGCCCTATGCTACAAGGTATAACAAGAGCATCTTTGGGTACATACAGTTGGATTTCAGCTGCGTCATTCCAAGAAACTACCAAAGTTTTGAGTCAGGCTGCTATTTCAGCAAAATGTGACAGACTTGAAGGTCTTAAGGAAAATGTCATTGTAGGTAAATTGATTCCAGCAGGTACTGGTGTAAAAGCATTCACAAAAGATCTTTTTGTTGCTCATAAAGATTCTTACCAACCAAGTTCAATAATGGAATATGAACTTGAAGAAGTTGGTGATGATGAGCTATAGCAGATTACTATAAACCATACAAAAAGGCTTCCAATTGGAGGCCTTTTTTGTGTGTAAAATTTCTAATTGTAAAAAATGATCAGATCAAGTTAAAATTTGGATCTTATTTGAACGCAATGAAGATTGTTTATTTGTTTGTATCAAATTCACTCCAGGTCTTTTTCCAACTTCAAAACTGCCCAATTGGTCATCAAAACCCAAAGCTTGGGCTCCATTAATCGTGGCCCATTTGAACAATTCTTCAAAAGGTACGAATGATTGAAGTTTGGTAATTGTCTGTATTTCATCCAGAACGGAGAGACTCCAATTAGAAGTCAGACTATCAGTACCAATGGTCATTTTGGCATTTTCTTCTAAAAATAGCCTGTAATCAGGTAATCTGTTTTCTATATACAGATTGGCATTTGGACAAGTTGCCCAAAATATTTTACCAGACCATGTCTGAGCTTCTTTAATATCTTTTGCAGTAGTTAGCGTGTTGTGAACCAGTAAAGTGCGATGATTTGGATCTAAATGTTCCAGGGCATAACTTAATGATGAATCTTGTACCGGATTAAAATTTTCGAGATTTATCCCAAAACTCTCATAAAATTTGATAAAATCTCCGGATTTTGATTTGAATAATTCCAATTCCGGCATTGTTTCCTGATTGTGCAAGCTGATGGTGATGTTGGCTTGTTGTGCATAAGAGCCGATTTTCCTCATCAATCCCGGTGAAACACTGTAAGGGGCATGAGGAACAATTGATTTTTTTCCAGGCATCTGCTTGTAAACAGATTGATATTGTTTGAGTGCTGAATCTGAATTTTCTTCAACCAGCAGATCAAAAACTTCTATAAAACTGTGAAAAAGCAATTTAGATTTATTTTTTATATCAACAGTATCAGTTGTATTGGAAATATCTCCAACTGCCACGATTCCGTTTCGAATCATTTCTTTTTCGGCTTTTTCAATAGCCGTTTTTATTTTTCGTTGATCTGCTGCTCTTTGTCTGACAACAGTAGATATAAATGGAATCAAATTTGTGCCGGTAGGTATGAGTCCTTTCATGTGGGATAACTCAAGATGACAATGGGTATTTACCAACCCGGGAATCATTGTACCCTTAAAGGTTTCTATTTTGTTTCTTTGGAAAAGACTTTCCTTACCAATTTCAAGAATGGTACCCTCATCATCGATAACTATAATTCCATTGATAATTGGTTCACCAACAATTGGGAGAACAAGATCAGCTTGTAACTTTCGGACTTTATTCATAGATCAATGATCCATAATTATTAAACCGTTTCTTAGGCGTGGTTGAAAGTAAGTTGATTTGGGTGGTAAAATATCACCTTTGTCAGAAACCTGCATAAGTTCGTCCAGAAGAAGTGGATACAGACAAAATCCAATATTGTCATCGTCTTTGGCAACCAGATTTTTAACAGCGGATATTCCGGCAGGCCCTTCAACATATTTAACCCTTGGGTCGTTCTTAATATCAGAAATACCTATAATGTTCTGAATAACCTCAGTATTAAGTAGTGCCGCGTCAAGTATTAAACCATCTGCAGCATGTTTTTCGATAACTTTTTTTCGCCAGACTAGTGAAAACCATTCTTTTTTAATAAGCATGGTCATTTCATTTTTTTTAAGAGGCTTTCTACCTGCTTCAAGAGGGGTAATTTCACAAACTGCGGATAGCTTTGCCATAAAAGTTATGGGCGACATTTCATCAAGGGCTTCAACCACTCTGTTAAATTCATCAATTTCGAGTTCATTGGATGGGAAAAATCCTGCCAAAAGAGTACTGAAGTCTTCTTGTTCGATTTTGCCTTGCAAGCGATTGTAAAGTAATGCAGTGGTAGAAGTGCGATGATGACCATCCGCAATATAAGTTACAGGCACTTTTTTGTTAAACAAATCAATTAAAGTGTTAACCAATTCAAGATCTTTTATTTGCCAAAAGGTATGTA
>JAEUUM010000099.1 GCA_016787375.1 Saprospiraceae bacterium | reverse complement strand
TTTTTCCATTTCGTATTACATTGTCAGCTACGATAACAGAACCTGGTCTTCCTAGCTTAATGGCCCATTGAACATATTCTGTATATGGTGGTTTGTCCGCATCAATAAAAATCATGTCAAATGGCTCAATGTGCTCTTTTTCAAGTTCAGGTAAAATATCCAATGCTTTACCAAGTCTTAATTCAACTTTCGCAGTTAATCCTGCATTTTTAATATTTTTTTTAGCGATTTCATAATGAAACGGGTCAAACTCAATAGAAATAACTTTTCCGTCCTGAGGCAATGCTTTTGCAAGCCAAATCGTACTATATGCTCCCAATGTCCCTAATTCCAAAATTCTCTTGGCGTTACAGGTCAAGGCTAAAACTTGCAGGAATTTACCCTGATTAGGTGATATGCTCGCATTTGGAATTTCATTGAGGTTAATTAAATGGGTTGCATCTTGTAGGTCCTTGTCTTCTTTACCCAGTAATTTACTAATGTAATTGTCAACGTTTTCAAATATCTGGTCGTCCATATTTTGTTGTATTTCTCTTTATGGTTGAAGTTAACGGTTCGCTTGCTGCCGTGCCGCTGTGCGTTAGCTTTGCAGGCTTGCTGTTCGGGGGCACGGACAGCAAGCCTTTATTCTCTCCCGGTTTCCTTTTTATTTCAGTCTTACCCTAAAAGTAATTCCAGTTTCGAATGTACTTGCTTTGGAATTGTATAAATACAAAGTGAAATTATTTGGAGTAAACCTTAAATTAGGTTCTATTCCTAAAACCATTTTTTCACTTAACTTCATTTCCATTCCTCCAAATATTCCCATCGTAAAAATAGATTCATCAACTCCATTTTCAGCTTGGGTCAATTCCTCATCGTCAATTTGATCATGCAAAATCTTTGCTTTTGTTTTTGTCCCTAAATTCACATTAATTACCCCACCAAGTCCAATTATGTAAGTAATTTTTTCATTCTTTGACTTGATAGAATAACCAAAATCAATTGGAATTCCGATTGATGTAATCGTAATATCGTTCTGTATGCTTGATTCGGTATCATTAATAATGTCTGTTCCAAATCTTAGACCTTCAATTTTATGGCGATTTTTTCTGTTCTGGTAATTTATTCCGCTCCTTAAAAATGTTTTTTCTTTTAGTGCGTATTGAGCTTGGATTCCAATTGAATATCCAACTCCAACCCCTCCTTTTTCATCAATTCCGCTTGCTGCTTGGGAATCCTTTATTGTCATTAAACTAAATTGAGAATTCCCATTTGCTCCAACCGAAAACTTGTTTTGGCTTAATCCTAAAAATGGCAAAGCAATGACGATTACAATGATTTGAATTTGGCTCTTCATTTTTTTCATTTTTAATTGGGGAGAACGATGGTTTGGGTAATGCCGAAGGCGAGGATTTTTAGCACAAAAGCTTCTAAATATACACTATAGCCCCGCTTTTGGCAATACCTTGCGGGTAGCAGATTTTATTTTTCTTGCTTAACTTCAATCTTTCTGTCATTAATAAAAAGTCTGCAATTTATTTTAAATGCACCACTTAAATTTACTTTAATATTTTCCCTTTCATTTTTTTCGTTAATTAAATGCCCAGTTAAGTCACTTGAAAAAAATCCCATTTTTTCATCTTGTAGAATTCCATTTACAAATAAGCGTTCTCCGTTAAACCACGTA
>JAEUUM010000004.1 GCA_016787375.1 Saprospiraceae bacterium | reverse complement strand
TACAAGAGCACATATTACCTTTATTGGAGTCAAAGTTTTCAGAAGAAGGTTTTGAAGATTGCTTTTTGGTTGAACTGGTTTTTAATGATAAAACAAAAAAACTAGAGGTCTTTATAGACGCAGACAATGGCTTGGCTTTTGATCGTTGCCAAAAAGTAAGCAGATATCTTGAATCGTATATAGATGAACATAATATTTTAGGCGAAAAATACATTCTTGAAGTTTCATCGCCCGGTATTTCGAGACCACTTGTGTTTTTGAGGCAATATGCAAAGAATGTTGGTCGGAAAGTGGAGATCACCATGAACGATGGAACGCAAATAGAAGGAACCCTAACCCATGCAGGACCGGAAGACAACATAAGCCTTGAATATGAAACCAAAAGAAAGGAGGGTAAAAAAAATATTAAAGAGCAAATTGTACAAACCATCAATTTGACAGACATTAAAAAAACTATTGTTAAAATATCATTTTCTTAAGTTATGATGAATTTAGCTGAAATCTTTTCGGAATACAAAGACGGAAAGAATATTGACAGACCAACCATGGTAAGAGTATTGGAAGATTTCTTTCGTACCCTTATCAAAAAAAAGTACGGAACAGACGACAACTTTGACGTAATTGTAAATACCACCAAAGGTGACCTTGAAATCTGGAGAGTTCGGCAAATCGTCCCGGATGGTGAAATTACTGATGAAAAATCGCAAATATCTGTTTCAGAAGCACAGGGTATTGATGAAGCTTATGATGTAGGTGAAGATTGCTACGAGCAGTTAACACTTGATGAATTTGGTCGCAGAGCCATTTTGGCAGCCAGACAAGCACTTATGTCGCGTATTATGGAACTCGAAAAAGACGATGTTTACAAACGATATGTTGATCGGGTGGGCGATTTGGTTTCTTGTGAAGTAAACCAAATCATGAAACGCGAATTACTCGTTTTTGACGATGCTACCGGTACTGAATTGTTGCTTCCCAGAACAGAAATGATAAAGGGTGATTATTTCAGAAAAGGTGATATGGTAAAATGTGTCATTAAAAAAGTGGAGATGAAGAATAATTCTCCGGTTATTACTGTTTCCCGTACCGACAATGAATTCCTGAGCAGATTACTTGAGCAAGAAGTACCTGAAATTGAAGACGGACTTATTGTGATTAAAAAAATAGTAAGAATGCCGGGCGAAAGGGCAAAAGTTGCCGTAGAATCATATGATGACCGTATCGATCCGGTTGGAGCGTGTGTGGGTATGAAAGGAAGCAGAATTCATGGCATTGTCAGAGAATTGAAAAATGAAAACATCGATATTGTTAATTTCACAAACAACCTTTCACTCTATATTCAGCGTTCACTTACACCGGCGAAAATCTCCAATATACAGATCAACCAAGAAAATATGACGGCTTCTGTATTCCTTGACCCGGATCAGGTTTCACTTGCTATCGGTAAAGGAGGTTCAAATATCAAACTTGCAAGCAGATTAACCGGCTACGAACTAGATGTTTACCGCAATGCAAACGAAGGTGAAGTGGAAGATGTTGATCTTGACGAATTTGCAGATGAAATAGAAGGCTGGATCATAGACTCATTGAAAAATATCGGCTGTGATACCGCGAAAAGTGTTTTAGATTTAAGTCGTGAAGAGTTGCTCAGAAGGACAGATCTGGAAGAAGAAACTGTAGATGAAGTGTTATCCATTCTGGCTGCGGAGTTTGATGAAGAAGGATAATTAATTTTTTGAATCCAAAGGTTCGAGAAAAACTGTACATTTGCACAAATTTTTAATTGTTAATTTAAATTATTGAATGGCTCAACGCTTAATTCAAGTTGCGAAAGAACTTAATGTTGGAACAGGATCAATTGTAGAACATCTTCTAAAGAAGGGATTCGACATTGAAAACAAACCAACTTCTCAGGTTTCTGATGAAATGCTCACGGAGTTATACCGTGAATTTCAAAAATCTGCTGCTATCAAAGAAGAGGCAGACAAAATTAGCTTTGGTGTAAATCGCCCGGCTGTAACTTCAACTCCCGAACCTCCCAAAGCTGCACCTGTAGTTAAAGAAGAAAAACCTGAAGTAATCAAGCCTGAGGTAGTAAAACCAAATATTGATGAATACAAACCACAACTAAAAGTGGTTGGTAAAATTGATCTTGAACCTAAAAAGCCCGAAAAACCTGAACCCACACCTGAAGTTAAAGAGGAGCCTAAAGTTGTTGAACAAGCACCTGCAATAGAGACAGAGGTGCCTTTAACTTCAACTGTGGGTGTTTCTGAAACTGTGGCACCTGATAGTTTAACCCCAGTCGAAAATGAGGTTATCAGAGCAGAAGCACCAACACTAAAAGGGCTCAAGATTCTTGGCAAAATTGATACGGATAAATTCGAAAATCAAAATCAGAAGAAAAAAGAAGTAGTAAAAGAAAAACCAGAACCTACTAAACCTGGAGCTACTCCTCAACCTTCACAAAATAGCCTTGACGCTTCAAAGAAAAAGCGCAAACGTAAAAAAATACAACAGCCAACAGGCGCCCAAGACAGACCTAATCAAGCTGGGCCGAAACCAAAATCGGCAGATGTACCAAAAGAGGTGTCTCAAAAGGAAATTGATGAAAAGATTAAGGCTACAATGGCCAGACTTTCAGCAGGCGGAAAGAAGAAGAGACAAAAGATCAGGAGAGATAAACGTGATACAATAAGAGAAAAACAAGAACAACTCGAACAAGACAGGGTAAACGAAAAATTACAACTGACTGAGTTTGTGACTGTTTCAGAGTTAGCAAGCTTGCTTGATGTACCTCTCACAGAAATCATAACCACTTGTATGAATTTGGGCGTAATTGTATCCATCAATCAACGTCTAGATGCTGAAATTATAGAATTGGTTGCTAATGAATTCGGTAGCGAGGTTGAATTTATCAGCGCCGAAGAACAACTAATTGATGAATCAGAGGATATTGATAACGAGGAAGACCTTCAACCAAGAGCTCCCATTGTTACCGTTATGGGTCACGTTGACCATGGTAAAACTTCATTGCTAGATTATATAAGAAGTGCAAAAGTCGCAGCAGGTGAGGCCGGAGGTATCACACAGCACATAGGTGCTTATGAAGTTTTGATCGGTGAGGAAAATAAAAAAATAACCTTTTTGGATACTCCCGGTCACGAAGCATTTACTGCGATGCGTGCCAGAGGTGCCAAGGTTACTGACATAGTTATTATTGTGATAGCAGCTGATGACAGCATCATGCCGCAAACCAGAGAGGCTATATCCCATGCTCAGGCAGCTGGTTCCCCCATGGTTTTTGCAATTAACAAGATTGATAAACCAGGCGCAAACCCTGAAAAAATAAAAGAGGCATTGGCTTCCATGAACTTGCTTGTTGAAGAATGGGGCGGTCAGTACCAGTCACAAGATATTTCTGCAAAAACAGGCGAAGGAGTTGATTTGTTGCTTGAAAAAATATTGATTCAGGCTGAGGTACTTGAACTAAAAGCCAATCCAAACAAAAAAGCAACAGGAACAACCATCGAAGCTTCCCTTGAGAAAGGAAAAGGATACGTTACAAAAGTACTGGTTCAAAATGGTACGCTAAAAATTGGTGATTCAATTGTGGCAGGTGAATTTGCCGGAAAGATAAAAGCCATGTTTAATGAACGTGGTAAAAAACTTACCAAAGCCGGTCCTTCAACACCAGTTTTAATACTCGGTATAAACGGAGCCCCACAGGCTGGTGAAAAATTTAGGGTCACAGAAACAGACGGTGAAGCAAGACAAATAGCCACCAAACGTGCTCAGATTTCCAGAGAACAGGCAAACAGGGCTAATAAGCGAATCAGTCTGGAAGAAATCGGTCGGCGTCTTGCCCTGGGTAACTTTAAGGAGCTCAACATCATCGTAAAAGGTGATGTGGATGGTTCGGTGGAGGCACTTTCTGATGCTCTAATCAAGCAATCAATCGAATCTGTACAAGTTAATGTAATTCACAAAGCTGTAGGACAGATCATCGAATCTGATGTTTTGCTTGCCTCCGCTTCTGATGCCATCATCATAGGATTTCAAGTTAGACCTTCTCTCACAGCCAGAAAACTTGCTGAAAAAGAAGGTGTTGAAATAAAACTCTACTCCATCATTTACAATGCCATAGAAGAAGTTAGAGCAGCGATGGAGGGAATGCTTGAGCCTACAATGAGAGAGAATGTCGTTGGTCAAATTGAGGTAAGAGAAGTTTATAAAATTTCAAAGGTTGGCACAGTTGCCGGATGTTATGTTACAGAAGGGAAAGTTGCCCGAAATAACTACATAAGACTTATCAGAGATGGTATTGTTGTTTACCCTACCAAAGAGGGAGCCAAGGGTGAGTTTTCTTCATTGAAACGATTCAAAGATGATGTGAAAGATGTTAGAAATGGCTTTGAATGTGGCTTAACCATTAAAAACTATAATGATATCGAGGTCGGAGATATGATTGAGGTTTACGAAATCGTTACCGAAAAAACAACTTTAAAGTAAAATCTGAATTGATATATTATAAAAAGGTGCACCATTAGTTTGATGCACCTTTTTTGTTGTGGGCTTTTTTAACTTCGTTTCTTTTTGAGTATATTATTTAAAAGCTACAAAGTAGAAATAATGTTTCCACACATGTTAATCCGGCTCAAAGCCTAAAATGATACTAAATCTGCCATATTGTGATAAACTTGAACCTTTGGCTATATTTGGTTTATCAAATCCTAAACCATAGTCAAATCCTATAGTACCAAATACCGGCAAGAAAACCCTTACTCCAAAACCGGCAGACTTTTTCAAATCAAAGGGATTAA
>JAEUUM010000608.1 GCA_016787375.1 Saprospiraceae bacterium | reverse complement strand
CCGGTGATAATACACTTTGCTGAAGGGCCTAATCGCGTAAGAAACATTTTTAGTTGAACTGAAGTGGCATTTTGAGCTTCGTCGAGAATAATAAATGAATTATCCAGTGTCCTTCCTCGCATGAAAGCTAACGGAGCTATTTCTATTACCCGGTTTGTCATAAAAAAATTAAGCTTCTCAAGGGGAATCATATCATCCAGTGCATCGTACAAGGGCCGAAGATAAGGATCAACCTTTTCCTTCATATCACCTGGTAAAAAACCAAGGCTTTCTCCTGCCTCAACTGCGGGTCTTGTAAGAATAATTTTTTTTATGGTTTTATTCCTCACCGCCCTCACCGCCAATGCGACTGCGGTGTAAGTCTTCCCTGTACCTGCAGGGCCAATTGCAAAAACAATATCATTGGCATCTGATGATTCAACCAACAATTTTTGATTTTTCGTCTTAGCTTTTATCACCTTACCTTCACGACCATGAACTAAAACCGCCGAACTATCATGTGATGGCACCTTAGTTTCGAACGGATTTTCACCTGCCAGCAAGTCGGCTACTGTTTGTGCTGTAAGTTCTTTGTGAGATTTCAGAATCCTAACCATCATTTCGACTTTAGACTTGGCGTTCTGTGTGTCTTTCTTTTCACCTACCAATTTCAGTTGACTTCCTCTTGATGTGAAAGTGACATCAGGAAAGGCATTTTTCAGTAAAGTTAATTTGATATTGTGTTCACCATACAACTCCATAGGCTCTACACCCTCAATATTCAGGATAATTTCACTTGACACTTTTTGTTTTTTATATTAAAAATCAATAATCGGCTACAATTTACAATTTCTAACCACATCTAACAATTCAAACTTGATGGTTTTGTTTAAATTTGCGTCACATTTATTTAAAACAGCGTGACGGATAAGATTTTGACGGGTAAAAACATTATAACACTAACCACTGATCTTGGCAATAAAGACTATTATAGTTCAATATTAAAAGGTCAAATATTGCAAATTGATCCGAGTATCAATATAGTCGATATCACCCACAGTATTCAGGATTTCAATCTTGGTGAAGGTTCTTTTATTTTCAAAAATGCCTACCCGAACTTTCCTGAAAACACCATACATTTTCTGGCAATCAATACAGACAGAACAGACTGTACCCATTTTTTGGTTTTCAAACACAAGAACCAATACTTTATAGGCCCTGATAACGGTATTTTTTCATTGATTTTTGATGAAATTCCGGAATTGATTTTTGCGATTCCATACTTAACTGATGAAATGTTTCCGCTTAAAAGCATTATTTCAAAAGCCTTAAGGGCAATATTAACTTATGATTTCCTCCAGTTGGGGCAACCAGTTAAAGAATTTCAAAAAAGGATAATTTTTCACCCGGTAACAGGCAACTCAATGATTCGTGGCTCAGTGATTCACATCGATGGTTTTGAAAATGTGATTGTGAATATACACCGTGAATTATTTGAGCATATCGGTGAGAACAGAGATTTTGAAATATACTACAAAAGATGGAATCCAATAACTAAAATATCCAACAAATATCAAGACGTACCAGTTGGAGAGATTGTAGCGATGTTCAACTCATCTAATTATCTTGAAATAGCCGTCAACATGGGAAAAGCTGCAACACTTCTTGGCCTTGAAATAGACGACAGTATTCAAATTGACTTTATATGAGTGCCGGAATTACACGAATCGTAATGATGACCTTCAAATCCAATGAAGTTGAAACTTTCATTAATATTTTCAAAGAGAGTCAAGCTCTCATTCAAGCTTTTCCGGGATGTAACAAGGTTCAATTGCATAAAAACATCGATGACCCTTGTATAATGTACACAGTGAGCCTTTGGGACAATGATGAATGTTTGCAAAATTA
>JAEUUM010000588.1 GCA_016787375.1 Saprospiraceae bacterium | reverse complement strand
CATATAATCTTCAGCCATAAGATCTAATTTTGATTCATTAAGTAAATGAAACAATCCTCAATACTCGGTTCGATTTTTTCAAACTGCAGACCTGAATGATTTTTTGATCTAAGGTATTCCATGAAAGAAGTCTCATTAAATCCGTCTTTTTTGCAAACAACATGATTATACTCTCCAAATGGTTCGCAGGATATTATACCATTAAATTCTCTGGCATCTTTCAATAGGCTTTTTGTGTCTTCAGATTTCAAAGCATAAATCACGTCTGGAAAACCGGCTGTAATGTTAGAAGGAGAATCAACTGCCAAAATTTTACCATTTTGAATCAGGCCTACCCTATCACAAAGTGCGGCCTCGTCCATATAAGGAGTAGATACCAATATGGTAATACCCTGAGCTTTCAATCTTTTTAGCATGATCCAGAACTCTTTTCTGGAAACGGCATCAACACCCGTGGTGGGTTCATCTAAAAACAGAACTCTAGGTTTATGTATCAATGCACAGCAAAGGGCAAGTTTTTGTTTCATACCACCAGACAACGCACCCGCCTTTCGTTCTTTAAAAGGCTCTAATTGCTGATAAATATCTTTAATCAGGTGATAATTTTGTTGAATAGTTGTATTAAATATCGCAGCAAAAAATTCGAGATTTTCCTCTACTGACAGGTCTTGATACAAAGAAAACTTGCCCGGCATATAGCCCGCATGTTGCCTGATATGCTGATACTCGGTTACAACATTTTTGCCATCGATAATCACCTCACCTTCATCTGCCAGAATCAACGAAGTTAATATTCGGATCAATGTGGATTTTCCCGCACCATCTGGTCCGATTAAACCAAAAATTTCTCCTTTTTCGATATTGAAATTAATATTCCGGAGGGCAATTACTTTGAGCTTCTCCTGTTGGTATGTTTTAGAGACGTTACTGACGTTGATCATTTGATTTTAGATTGAAAGCTAACATCACCGTACATTCCAATTTTGAGATATCCATCATTTTTAACAAGCACTTTGATTGGATAAACCAAATTCGCTCGCTCATCTCTGGTTTGAATGGTTTTAGGCGTGAATTCAGCTTTTTCTGAAATCCAGGTAATTTTACCTTCATATGTTTTTATCTCTCCCTTTGCCTGGTCAATGGATACCGTAACAACTTGATTTAATTTTACAGAACCAAGTTGATTTCCGGTTATGTAGGCTTTAAGAGTCATATTTTGCAGATTTGCCAGTTTATACAGAGCTTTTCCTGGAGTTGCAAATTCTCCCCTTTCGATATATTTGGCCAATACTGTTCCATTTTCCGGATTAATAATCCGAGTTTTGGCGATTTGGTCTGAAACAAGGGCAATCTTTTTTTGAAGCGGAAGTTTTTCACTCAGAATACCTCGATTTTGAATTGATACCAAATCCTGCTGAGCTTTAATTTGACGATTCAAAACAGCGAGTTGGTCTTTAGCTGCAGCAAGCTGGTTCTTCAAAACATCCGTATGTGTATTGATATCATCTAACTGCTTTGAAGGAGCTGCCTGAGCATTTACCAAGTTTTGAATACGGCCTTGATCTTTAATTGCTGCTTTTAATTGAGATTCAATGACATTGATCTGATTTTGTTGAACGGTAAGCTGAGCTTTGAGAATTGAAATATTAGGTCCGGCATCATTGGTTTTCAATTTCAGAGCTTCCAAAGAAGATTCTACTTGTTCTTTTTGCAAATTCAAATTTACAGGATCAATTTTTCCTACCACTGAATCCTTTTTTATTTCCGAACCTTCCTCAATACTAAAATCAACGATATTTCCCATTGCCTCTGCAGACACGATGATTTCAGTTGCTTCGAAGACTCCAGATGCATCAACTTGATTCCCATTATTTTTGCATGCTAGGATTGCAAGGATTGGTATGGTAAAAATTAACCATTTAGGTTGAATTGTTTTCATGGTTTTATTCATTTCCGGTTGTAATTTTTAATAAATACTGAGCTGATAATAACTGGATTTCATGAAGCAGTTTGGTTTGCTTTGCCTGATCTTCCGCACTCCACTCCTTGATAAAGTCCGAGGCAGTAATGACACCGTTTTCCAACTGAACAGAACTGGTTTTTTTGATGTTTGTCCTAAGTTTTATCAGATCCTCGTCAATTTTAATCAATTTCTTTAATTTGGAGATATCTTCAGATTGTTGTTGAGTTTGGAGTGTCGTATTAAAAACGAAGGCATCTCTTTGATTTTGAATCAATGACTTGTTCAAAACCGAAAGATTTCTATCATTCGAAAGATTGTAAAGACCACTTAGATTCCATTGCAAACGAAGACCACCAATATAATAGGTTTGGAACTCGTTCTTTAAGGCATTTAATCCGGGTTTACCATATCCTCCTTGTAAAAATGCGCTCAATCTCGGGCGGTTTCTTGTCAGGTTCAATGCTAAATTTTTGTCAATAAGTAGGGTTTGGTAATCAAACAACGACAATTCAGGTCTTTTAATCACCAGTCCATTTTCGGCGAAATCCGTTGGTTGAATAAAAGTAGTTTCAGAATTCAACTGCAAGGCGGAAAACTGAGACAACATTTTAACAAATGCGTCTATTCCGGAATTCATTTCTATGGTGCGTTGGTCAAGTTTCAACAATTCTGCATCAATGGCGTCCAAATTTGCCCGGTATGCAGTGCCGTTTTCCAAAGCTGCTTTCAACTTATCTTTTTGTGATTCCAGGTCTTTGCGGAGTGCTTCTGTTTGTTTTATCTGTGCTTTTAACAACAAAACACCAAAATACATTTGCTGAACCCTTTCTTTAATTTTATATATTTCAACGTCGTTTTTAAGTTTTTCAACCTCCTGCCCTGCTTCAATACTCTCTTTTTGTTTTGAGACGGCACCACCATCATAAATCGCCTGAGAAACCTCCGCAAATATTTTATATTGATCCTTTGTCAGAGCTTCAAATGATGGGAATCCAGGTATTTGGATATCAATCTTTGTTACATCGGATTGATAAGTTGCCTGCCCATTGAATACAATTTGAGGTAAATAAGCCTTCGATGCATTTGAAATGTTCAAATCTTTGGTTTTTGAAATCAAATTATATTGTCTGATCAAAGGGTAATTTTCAATTGCTTTGGCATAGCATGTTTGTAAGTCAACCTCCTTTAAAGTCTGTGCTACCAGCAATGATGTGCTCAGTTTTGGAATCAATAGAATGAATAAAAAAGTAAATCTTAATCTTGTCTTCATAAAATTTAAAGTGGGTTTATTGTATTTCTATTATTTTCAATATCAAATTAGTGATCTCGGCTTTTCTTTGACTTAAAAATGCATTGTATTCAAATTCATCCTTTTTGAATAGCAATGTCATCATCGGTTTGGCAACATAAGGATAAACGCACAATGAAATAATGTTGATAATTATGGACATAGGATCAACCTTATTTATTTCTCCTCGCTCAGAAGCTTCATGTATTTTATCCATGAACAAGCCAAAATCCGGTAAACCCTCACCGTTCTGTAAGAGCGCACTTGTGATTCTTTCTGGGTCCTGAGCTAATTCATTGATGAGAAACAATGGCAGGTAGGGATTATTTTGGAGCATTTCCGAGTATATTGAAATGAAAGTCTTGATTTTATCCACTACTGGAGAGTTTTCTGAAATCATGTTATTCATTACCGGAGTCATGGTTTTAAAACTCTCTAAAAAAATCATCCTAAACAACGATTCTTTATTTCTGAAATAATAATGCAATAAAGCTTTATTCATTCCCACTTCATCTGCAATATCTTGCATTCTTGCACCTGAGTAACCTTTTCTCAGGAAAACCTTTTTTGCTGCTTCTATGATTTTTGATTCAGTTGTCATAATTCTGATTAACCAATAGATTTAACCAAATAGTTAAATATTATGTGAAGATAACATTGTCGTCAAAAAATAGTTCAG
>JAEUUM010000564.1 GCA_016787375.1 Saprospiraceae bacterium | reverse complement strand
TTTGCTTAATTCTGCCTTCACCTAAATCAAGAAGTTTTGAGTCGAGTATCTTTGCGGGAAGACTATTGCCAAAAACAAATTTTCCCATTTTGGCAAAACCAGGTTCAGCATGTCCTGACTCTATGATGCGTTTTGATTCAGCAATCAAGGCCGGGGTAGCAAAAGCCTCCTCGGTTGCAATTCGCTTGTACCCACTTTTTGGAATTGGGGACTTAGCCCATGTTGGTTTGGCGTTATCCAGAATTACATCAGTGTAAATTTTGAATAAGTTTTTTAAGTGTTTGATTTTCATTTATCTCCTTGATTGATAAAAATTATATGAGTCCACCGCAGTGGTGATTTATCTTAATCAAAATTACACAAAAACTAATCTTAATTCAATCCTTGATCATTTGTTGGCAATAATGTTTTTATTCCATATTGCTTGCTTCTATTGGTAGGTTTGTATTCCAGATGTTACTATAAATCTTCCATTCTCCATTGATGTTTTTCCAAATGTTTATGTATTTTCCTTTATCAATGGTATTTTCACTACCATAACGCAAATAAAAAGTTCCTTCATCAATCACAAAATCTTTATTACCATATAACGATGTGCTCTCTTCCTTAAATTCATAAATACCATAATTGACCCAATCAAAATTTAATTTGGAAATTGCTTTTTTCCCGACCACAACTTCAGAATTGGGTGGAAAAACTTTGGCATCTTCAGTAAAAATGTTGTTCAGGTAAGCTGTGTCTTTTGTTATGTGCGCTTTCGTGAATTGTTTGGTCTTTTCTTGAATTTCCGATTTTGCGGCATGTATGTTAAATTCGGCAACTTCTTTCTTTTCAGCTTTTTTATTATCACAAGAATTAAGAATTAATCCAAAGATTAGCAAGAATGATATAAAGTTTGAAGATTGTCTCATTTTTTTCAGGGTTTAAGTTGGTTAACTTTACTGCTATGGTTTTGGTGTATAAGATGATTTTGGAGCTTCAAAATACCAATATACCAAAAAACTTGGTGAAAGGTAAAATGTTCAATTAACCTTAAACCCGCAATTTTGCCATACAACTTGTTGTGCGGTCGTTTTTCTTTTTTATCAAAGGGGGATAGTCATTTTTTTAAACTTGATTTTTCTAATTATCTATTTCTACTTGTGTGTGTAAAATTCAAAAGTTGACATTAATGTTACGCCTTGATTAAGCATACTTTTTTTTGTTATTTTTGAATTCACCATTTTTTTTGCTTTTTCTATATCAGAAATTAAAAATACAAGATGTACCAAGTTTTTGTCATCAATTCCGCAGGCCACAACTTCATCTATTAGCCCATATTCTAATCTTTTTGTTGCACCTTCAGCATCGAAAGCATTTAGCCACTGGTCAAAATCTTTAACTTTAATGGCATATTCTAAAAAGTCCAAATTAGCTTTAGGTGGAATAAAACGGATTACTTGAATAAAGTCAAATGTTTGTTTGTTAGAAACACCTGCTTTTTTTGCCTTTTCTTGAAATTCGTTACTACCAACATATGTTATTACTTTATCTACATCACTGATAACGTATGCCGTAATAAGGTCATTTGGATTGTAAATAGAAAGTCCAACAGCAATGGTATTCATCCCAATATTTTTTCTTATTGTAGTGTCCTCATTGTAGATTAGTCTCCATTTGCTATAGTCATTTACTGTAAATTTTGAAACGGCCACATTAAACGGTTCGAATTCATTTGAAGTTGTTTGCCCAAACGTTTTGTTTATGGACAAAAACAAAGAAGTACCAGTGACAATTGCCACGGCTGTAAATTGAATTAATAATTTCATTTTTTTTATTTTAAATTTTGCGTGCCGGATTTTGTGGATTGTTCTAAAATGAGGCATAAGGTTTTGCACCTACTTGAAAGTGGCGTTTTCGAAGCACTTAACTGTCAGCCAAGCAGAAAACTTTGATAGAAGCACAAAGCTTGATTTAACCACTGAA
>JAEUUM010000375.1 GCA_016787375.1 Saprospiraceae bacterium | reverse complement strand
CATTCATGATGGTATTTGTCGGAAAACCACCAATACTCTTCAAGACCGACACCCTGTACGCCGCAAATGAATTTGAAATAAATGCGGTTTTTATACCCATTTCAGGAATATCCTCGCTCCCTTTAAGGCAACTTTGCGGAGGATAATTGAATAAACGAGCATGTGCCCCGATGCAACCAGCATCTTTATGCGGCAGTTGTCTTCCGTAGACAGCACCTACCTGCTCATTGGCGAAACAAGATAACAAATTTTTCAGAGCGTCTTCGTGAGAAAAAATGGCATCCTGAGTACAAAAAACGACAAACTCCGTATTGCCTGACAATTCAACGCCAAACTGCCTTGTCCCCCCATGATTGAATTCAATCTTGTCGATACTTACTACTTTGCAACCCGCAGCAATAGTAAAATCAATGAAGTCGATTCCAGACCCAGAATCAATAATCAAGCAATCAACATCAAGCTTACAAGTCTGCTTATTATAAGCAGCCAACCATTCCGACCATCGGCAATCTGGATTTAATGTTGGCACAATCAAGACGGCGGACAAGGACTGCTCCACAGCAAACATCTTCGACACACCCCAGTTGAATTATCAAAACCTGCAACATTCAATCATAGAATTTCAGAAAATCTTATAATTATCCGAATCAACCCTCCTGAAAACGGAAAATTTGATATCATCACTTATATTTGAAATCAGTGCTTGCACACCACCAACCAACCCACAATAATTTGCTTAATATTTTTTTACAAACAAAAATCTTATCAGCACCAACTGAAATATTACATTCAAGTTAACAAAATCATTACTGAAAACCATCGACGAAATACAATAATTAAGAACAACACAACTCATAAAACCTTGTACGCCATATTTAGTTTTCCATAATCGCCCTGAAAATACACCCAAAACAAAACAAAACAAAATCACACCATAAATTGCGAAATCGGTATATATGCCAGAGAACCCTGTCGAAACATTGAATGCATCACTGACAAGCCATTCTTGTGAAAAATTTCCTCCTTTCTCTAAATTTTCGCCGAGCAAATGAACACGTATCACCGTTGGAAACAATTGCATCAAAAAATTTGGGACCCATGCATAATGAACATTGGTTTCATAAACCAAATTAAGCAAATTCGCCAATGGCGTAACCATGTAAAGATAAATCCAAATAAACCCACTCGGAAGATAATCAGGGTATTTATAATTCAAACTCGCAAATGACAGAATCGTATCACGATCCAAACGGACATCGCCAATCATTCCAAATACAATAATTATCAACAGTATCCAGATAAGATATTTATATATATTGCGCATTCCAAACAATAGCAATTCAATCATCAGCATTTGAACAGCCAACACCACAATCATCTTTCTTGTGACAAGCAAGGCAAAAACGCTGAAAATAAACAGGATTTTTATTAAATTCTTTTTTTCTTTCGTGAAAGAATAAAGCAAGTAATATGATGTGCCGAGAATTGCACCCAACGCCATAACAAACCCATGCAAGCTAGAAATACCAAAATCAAAATGTTGTATATCTGCCCCCCTCAACATTGAAATTAGTGGAATATACCCTTCAAATACAAACTCGAAAACCAACAAAATCAAGAAGACCTTGAATACAGCGTCAATTCTGACAACTGAAGAAAAAACATCGCGTATATCAAAGCATATATTATGTACAGGCTTGGTTTCATCAAGCAAAAACATCACAACCCCATAACCTGAAAAAAATGGAATAATAATACCTGCAACAATCATCAACACCCTATCCAACTTATAATATGTGTATCCAGTAATGTCTAAGTTATATAAAACAAACACCATCAACCATACAAAACAATGAACGTACAGTGGATTACCGGCAGATTTACATCTGAACAGCATATGCATTTCTCGACGTTCCAACACCAGAAGTTATTCGAGAATATGATCAATATTCCTGCAAATCAGGAAATATTTTAAGCGAAGATAAACAAGCTTCGCACGAATACATAACCTGAACAACCCTATTCCTTTTGCATTCTCAAGCACATTAATTGCCCCTTCAATCATTTTAATCCTGTTTTCAGTTAATCCTCCTGCACTTCCAGGAGACCTGCCCATATAGACACATGGATAATTAACAAACAACAATTTAGTCTTCTCAGAAATCTTTAAAAAAAAATCCAAATCCTCGTGAAAACTAAGACCTGCTTTAAATCCATCCATAATGCAAGCCTTCGAAATTACGCATGCCGACACATGAAGAAAAAAGATTAATGCCAGCAAAGCTCGGGGCACAAAAAAAACAGCCCCATCAATTAACAACTTGAAAAACCAGTGTTTACCCACAATCCACACAAATGAATGCACAACAATATTTGCTCTATATTTCTCAACCAAACTCATTACAAATTCAAGCTTATGTGGAATCCAGTAATCATCAGAATCGCAGAATGCTATGAATTGGCCAGTAGCATACTTGATTGCCATATTCCTACTTGCAGAAACACCGTTCGAAATATTGTTTTCCAGAACATCGACAATAATACCCTGACTTCTAGCGAAAGATATTTCTGTTGCGAGAACTTCCAAGACACGAACATCTGAGCCGTCATCAACCAATACCACTTGGTTTGGCTTTAATGTTTGATTTACAACCGAGAGCAGGGCAATTTTAGCCAACTCAAATCTGTTTTTGATTGGCATTACAACACTTATTGAATTCATGGAGCGCTTTTCTCTAGTAATATGTTCAAACGCTTTCTTATAACCGCACTAAACAACTTTCGAATGCCAAATTTTAGTCTATAAGACCTCCAAGTTTCAGATCTGTTTAATCTGCGCAGCCGCGTAGA
>JAEUUM010000469.1 GCA_016787375.1 Saprospiraceae bacterium | reverse complement strand
CGCCCAATTTTATCGCCACCAGGTTTTGGCAAAAATGCTCTGCCAAATCTGCTCATTAGAGCTCCCATCAGCATAACAGAACCACGAATGCGTTTAGCTTTGATAAGGTAATCTTCAGATTCAAAGAATTTAATATCTACTCCACTAGCATCAAATTCGATAGACCCGGGCGCAAGCTTTTTTAATTTCACACCTAAACCTTCCAGCAAGTCTAACTGTAGTCGAATGTCCAATATATCAGGAATGTTATGGATGATAACCTTTTCGGTTGTCAGTAAGGGAACACAGATTATTTGTAAAGCCTCATTTTTGGCACCTTGTGGAACCAAATCTCCTTTTAATTTGAAACCACCCTGTACTTCGAAAGCTTCTGCTGACATAGTTGATCATTTATTATGGGGCTAAGTTACGTTTTTTAGCCTTAAATCAGAATTCTGAACTATTTTTAGGTGTTGGGCCTGTTGTTCCTCCACTTATTTCTATTGTTTTGGTTCCCACTACCTCCTGTTGGTCGATTGCGGTTATATCCACCTGTATTGTTTCTGTTATTATTATTGCTGTTACCTGGTCTTCTACGGTTGTTGTTCATGTTGTTTCTTCGTGGGCCATTCGAAATGCCAGGTTTTAAATTTTCGAAAACTGCATCTTCTTCGAGGCTTAATTGCCCATCAGAAAGGGTCACAATATCAGATTTAATTACTTCATCTGTGACAAAGTGTTCTCGATTCCATGTTCTGAAAGCCAATTTCATATACGAACCTATACAATTTACAAGCCCCTCCTTTTTGACCTCGTCCTCCATGTCCAAAGCCTTTGCAATTAGCTTTTTAACATTATGTCCGTAATGCCTAAGCCTGGAATCACTCTTTGGATAGGGTATATTATGCGGAATTTTGTAATTTTCATCAGGAACAGGTCTAATACCGCTTGGAGGCAGGATATCAATATCGTATTCAGCTATTTCGTATAAATGGTTCCAGAGTCTTTCTCTAAAGTTTTCAACATTTTTATTTTGAGGAGACATTTGATACATCAGCTCTATGATAGCATGAACGTAAGCTGTTCTTTTTTCAAAATCAGGTACTGTTTTGGCAAACTGTATCATCAAATGAATATTTCTGCCATATTCTGGCAGAACCAAACGATCCTTTGTTGAATTGTAATGAATTTTTAAAATATTGGTATTTGACATAAAATTTTATTCAACGGTTACTGATTTTGCAAGATTGCGGGGTTGGTCAACATTGCAACCTCTGAGTATAGCAATGTAATAAGCGAACAATTGAAGAGGAATAACTGATAACAACGGAGAAAGTGGTTCTTCTGTTGCAGGGATTTCTATCGTGTAATCTGCAATATGCTTTATTACTTCATCACCTTCCTCAACAATGGCAATTACAACTCCCCTTCTCGCTTTAACTTCCTGGATGTTACTGACTATTTTTTCGTATGCACTTTTGTTGTTTGCAATTACAATCACCGGCATATTTTCATCGATCAATGCAATTGGTCCGTGCTTCATTTCAGCCGCCGGATAACCCTCAGCATGAATGTAGGATATTTCCTTGAGTTTTAAAGCACCTTCAAGAGCAACAGGAAAATTGTATCCACGACCCAGATATAAAGCATTTGATGCACCTTTAAATTCACCGGCAATGTATTCAATTTGCTCGGCGTTTTGAAGAATTTTACCAATTTTTGCCGGAATATTCTCCAATTCAGTTAGTAATTCATGAAAATATGAATTGGTAATTGTTCCTTTCAAATAAGCCAATTTTAATGCCATCAAAGTCAAAAGGGTCAATTGGCCGGTAAAAGCTTTTGTTGAGGCAACACCGATTTCAGGTCCGGCATGAATATAAGACCCGGCATCAGTAAGCCTTGCTATTGAAGAGCCCACTACATTTACAAGTCCATAAATCAGAGCACCTTTTTCTTTTGCCATTTCCAAAGCTGCCATAGTATCGGCTGTCTCACCTGATTGGGACAATGCAATGACAACATCATTTTCTGTGATAATAGGATTGCGATATCTAAACTCCGAAGCATACTCAACTTCAACAGGTATTCTTGCTAAATCTTCAAACAAGTATTCCGCTATCAACCCAGCATGCCATGAAGTGCCACATGCAACAATTATAAAGCGTTGGGCTTTGCTCATTTTATTCACATACTCTGCAACACCACCCAATCTGATCCATCCTTCTTCTGCATTCATTCTTCCCCTCATTCCGTCTGCAATGGTACGAGGCTGTTCATGAATTTCTTTTAGCATAAAGTAATCAAAACCTTCCTTTTCTAATCTTTCAAGTTCCATATCCAATTGCTGAATATGGGGTTTTTGCATTTCATTGCTAATTGTAAATATTTGAAGACTGCCATCTTTTTTTACTACAGCTATTTCCTCATCATTGAGATATACAACTTTTTTTGTGTATTCAACTATAGGCGTTGCATCCGAGGCAATGTAGAAATCATCTGTACCAATACCTATTACGAGTGGGCTGGCTTTTCGAGCTGCAACTAATTTGTCTGGATCTTCCTTATCAATTACTACTATGGCATATGCACCAACTACTTTTTGAAGTGCAACCCTTACGGCCTCTTCTATAACAAGATTATCTCTGGTTTGTATTTCTTCTATCAGATGGACCAGAACTTCAGTATCAGTTTCACTGTGAAAAACATGGCCTAGTTTCTCCAATGCTTTTTTTAAGGTATCATAATTTTCGATGATACCATTGTGCACAAGTGTAAGCCTTCCATTTCCTGAAAGATGTGGGTGAGCATTCCTATCATCCGGTTTTCCGTGGGTTGCCCATCTCGTATGACCAATACCTACTGTACCACTGAGGTTTTTACCAACTGCAAAATCCTCAAGGTCTTTGACCTTTCCTTTTCTCCTGATAATGGTGAGTGAACCGTTTAACAATGCTACTCCGGCGCTGTCATATCCTCTGTATTCAAGGCGTTGGAGGCCTTTTATCATGATAGGATAAGCCGATTTATTACCTAGATATGCTACTATTCCGCACATTGAAAAAGAATAAAAGTTTTATAGAATTGAATCAGTATATGTAATCTTTAACTTAGGTGGTCTTATGCTACCTGTGCCGTACAAAGCAACTCTGTTGGCTGATTCTGGTCTTCGGTATACCGTCAAATAAATTGAATCATCCGACTTGCCCTGAATCATTTTTTGCAAATGGGCGGAAACATTCATTTTGTATTTGAGCAGCTTTACACCGTTAACAGATTCCTCAACTACGGTCCCACCAAAATATTTATTGAGTCCCGCTTCAGCACCATTTGATACAGCAATGATTACGTCACTGATAGAAACATATTTACCACTTGAGTTCTTTTCTGCTAACAATATATTGGAAACTGGTTTGAAAGCAGGATCATCATTGTCAAACTCTCTTACATAGAACTCAAGTTCTGCCTTATTTACAATCTTTCCATCGAGTGATTTTATATTTGGCATTTGGAGTTTGACAATTGTGCCTGCCATTCCCTGCAAAAATGCCAATGAATCAGATTTGTTTCCACTATTAAGATAATTGTTAACAATCG
>JAEUUM010000446.1 GCA_016787375.1 Saprospiraceae bacterium | reverse complement strand
TATTGCGGCAAACTTCAAATTTGCAGATTGTTTCCAATGAAAAAATATACGGAACAAAAATTGTACTGGCCAACAATAAAAAAAGGCAACGGATGAATGATTTTTGATTCATAGTGCTTACAAATTTTTTTAAAAGAATTTTTCATTTAAAAATACTGCTATAACTGCTGCATGCACAGCTCTACAGAAATGTTAGAAATTTTAGTTGCTGCATGGCAATTATAGTCGCATGGAAGTGGTACTCCAAAACTTTCAATCCCAACACCTGCATATGCCATAGTATTAAATCTCAGAAAATACCTTCCACCAGAATCCAAATTAATGGTTGTTTCAATATTTTGCTCAGGGACAATTAGTTCAGCTGGTTCAGAAAAAGGTCCGGATGAGGCTGCAATTAAATTTGGAGTGAGGTTTGCAATTACAGTGCCATCAGATTTAGTAAGCACTACAGAACCTGAGGTTCTTCCATTAGCAAAACCAAGTGTGGAAAAAGTATTGGTGATTATCCCGCTAGTAATTCTATATTTTATCTTTAAGGTTATACATTTTGTTTCAAGCGGTATGATTATTTCTTTGGTAAGTATTGGAACTGTTGCACCTCCACCTTTAGTCTGGACAAAAACATCCGCAATTAAGTTGCGAAAAACAAATGGTTCTGTTATAGTTGAACCACCAATACTATTATAAAAATTCTCAATTGGAGTCAAAATAGGACTTGAAGCCTCAATTACAAGAGGTCCGTAACCATTACCTGTTGGTGAAACAGGAGGATCATTGGGTCCTTGTGAAAACTCATTCGTTGTGATGTTTTGACACTCGGCCTTACAGGTAGAACCTGGATCAGCTAAAATAACACTTGTTACATTTCTGAAATTGAATGTGGAATTATTGTAAATTGCCATAATACCTGTGGCGGACAGAACACTATTTATTGATTTTAATACTTCACTCAAATTCAATTTAGCAGATGCTTGCACAGATTTGAAAACATTTTCATTTTTTTTATGAAATTGATCAACAGCCTTTTTTCTTGAATTTTTGTCAGCTATTTTTAAAATTTTGTCATATTCCTCTTTCAAATTATTGTATGAAGGATTGTTTTGCAGTGCTTCTGAATATTTTCTATTGAAATCATTAGCAATATCAAAAGCCTTTTTGAGTCTTTCTTCTTTATCTTCAATCTGCCTCATTGTTATCTTTCCTGACTTTTGTGCTTGAACTTTAAATGGTGATGAAGCCATTGTTAAGGCAATGCAAAGCACTGTTAATACTATGTTTTTCATAATAAAATGTTTGATTTTTTGTTATACGTTTATCTCATCATACAAGCCACACCCGCTACCGGAGCAATGGTCTGAAATCTAAGGTTACGGTCATAATCTACCCTGACGCCATAAGTTAAGGTAACATTTCGGCTTAGCCTCCAGTCACCTCCATAAGATGTTGAAAGAGTATTGGCAGCGATCAGATTTTGGCTTTCATCTTCAAAGACGAAGCTCTCTTTTGACTGAGTATACATGACCTCTGCAAAGAAGTTGAACTTTGGTGAACCGTATCGGAAGTTAACTCCTGAACTAAAAAGCATGCTGTTTTCATTGGTAACCTGATTATCAATTACAGACATTCTCAGTACACCGCTCAGCAATATTTTCTTTCCGATCCCATAACTGCCATTGATCCAAAGTGCGTAGCCGCTTCCTTTAAGATCGAGTTTTGACAATGTATCGTTTCTGTAGGTGTACATTCTGCCATAAGCCACATCCAGAAAAGAAGCATTCCAGTTCCTCTTGGCAAAGGTGGATGCAATGGTCATATTGTTGTTCTTTTGCTTGACGTCCAAAAAATCCATTTGCGACTCACTGGCTTCAATCTGTTCTTTTAATTTCGTCCTTTCCTCGTCTGAATTAGATTGTTTCAGCTTTGCTTTCAAACTGAAAATTCTTTCTTCTAATTCTGATCTGGCAGCATTGTATTCAGCCTCTGCTTCATTGAATAATCCTGCATCAAGCAGTGCATCTCTTCCTTTATATAATGTAATCTTGGCGGCAAACGATAACCTCCTGGCCAATGACTGATCTTCAATGGTACCTGCAGAGATATCCAATGTAGAGAGTGTTCTCATGAACGGACTTGCTTTGCGGTATTTTTCCAGTTTAGCCCGGTTGTAAAACAATTCCCATACCGGTTGAGCCTGCAGTGCCAGATTGGGTTTCAGTCTCCATGACTTAAATGCCCAATCAACCTTAAAGTCACGAATGTTGCCTGGTCTTGCAACAAGAGCATTGTTCACTCCGAGTAAATCAAATGCTGGAGAAACAGGGATTGAAAACTCAGTTGGAACTGGAATGTCAGAAGCCGATCCAAGTTGCGCATACAACTGGTTTAGCGAGGTAAGCAAACACAACGTCAAAATAAATTTTGTTAGTTTCATGTTAAAAATCTTTAGTTTTTGAATTTCAACTTCTATCGTGTCAAATATACAGAGCTTTTAATTATTCTTTTTTGAATATTGAATACTTAGATATTGTAATGCCTTAAAAAAATGTAAAGAGAAAGTTGAATAAAAATTGATTTTATTTTAGATTTGTTAGCCTGCTCCAATTCAAACTGGTGTGTATGAGGTTATTAAAACGCTAATTGAGATAATTGCTTAAAGTTGGAGCTATAGAATTACTAAAAGAGAACTTAGGGCTGTACTTGAATAGCGACATTAAATGATTATAACCGGGAAACGGGATTGAGAAAAAACTATTTCTCCTCTACTCTCTTTTTGAGAGTGGCAGCAGATTTGTAAAAAGAATGATTAGGATTTAGGGTGATCCGAAGAAATATTTGGTCCATTATCATTTTGCATTTGGTGCCACATGCTAAACTGTTTAGTAATAAATACCATTCTATTTCTTCTCTTTTTTCAACAACATGCTCATTGACCATTACTTTTTGAAATAAATTTCCTGCCCTGTCATACTGACCAAGATTGAAATAAATGTGTGCTTTAAAGTAATCTGATTTTGTGGAAGATTGAGGAATATTGTTGAGATAATTAAGTGCCTTTGAATATTGTTCGTTATTAAATGCCAGTTTCGCAGAGTCTAGCATTGATTCGACACTTTTACCTCTGACATAAACAAGTTCTTCCGGTGAAAAATAAGCGTTCATAGCCAGCTCCTTACCTTTGTTATTTTCAGGCTCCCTATGGAATTTTGCCATTGGTAATTTAGGATTATGGGTCTTGGTATCCGGTTGTTTATTTTCAGGAGTTTTAATAGTTGGAGAGTTATCAATTTCTTGTAATTCCTTGAGTTGGCTTGTATCCACATTAATATTTTCGGTTGGATTCTGAGTAGATGAAGGCTTTTCAGTTTTCGAAAAAAAGTAGTACATCATACAGATCAAAGCTACACAAATCAAGGAAACGATACCATATGTTCTATTTTGGCTTGCTCTGTGATTAAGTTTTTGGGCCTCCTTAATTTTGGCAGAAAGCGATGCAAGTTTTAAATGTCTAATAACCACTGCCATTTGTTCTACCTCTCTGGTTAATGAAGAGTTATTCTTCAACTCCATTTCGAAGGCGTTTCGTTCAGTCAAGCCCATTTCCTGATTAATGTACCGTTCAATTTTTTCAGACCTCATACCCTTTTTTATATTTTGAGGAGATTACTGAAATTTTTTTCATACACTGGCTTCGGCTTACTCGCAAAGACTCGGGGCTTGAAAACGAAGTTAATTTTAATTGAATCTGTTCTTCATCTGAATAACCATCAATATACTTCAACCTTATTAACTCTTTACAAGGAGAACCAATTTCATCCAACAATCTGGCGATCATTATTTGTGCTTCTTTTGCATCAAAATTATTTTGTGTTACATTAGCAAAAGGATGATTGAAATCTTCAATTTCAACAGTTCTGACATTCTTTTTGGTCTTTAAAGTATTTAAGGCAAGATTTCTGCAAATACCAGTAAGAAATGTTTGGGGTGCAGAAATTGTGGAATCATAAGTTCCATCCTGTATCTTCCGGATGAAAAGAATTAAACCATCATGCATTATATCCTGTATGTTATCATTTGATAAGCCCATTTTCTTGATACTGTGTGAACAGTTGTTCTCTACTTTTTTCAAAATATAACGGATAGCCGTAGAATTCTCTTTAGCCAGTTCCGCCAATAAAATGTCCTGATCACTTATTCCCTTAAAAACTGAACCAAATTTAAACATAGAAGAATTTACTTCAACAATCT
>JAEUUM010000440.1 GCA_016787375.1 Saprospiraceae bacterium | reverse complement strand
AATGTTTTAAAATGTTTTATCAATCCAAAGTTAAATTTTAATTTTAATAAAACAAACTAATTTCGAATAATTATCAAAACAAACACGCAGTCAAAACTAATAAATAAATACTTTGAATGATATCACAAACCTAAATTGGCTTTTAGGTGAACATAATTTTACGGGTTCCAAACTTGGAGATTCTGAAATATTGGCTATCTGCCTCCCCGGTTTTTCACTTTCGGGTGAGTGGATGGCTAAGCATTATCCATCTCTTTGGACAAATAAAACTTGTTATTTCCTTAATTGGCCTGGTTTAGTTGATTTGGAAGCAATGGATATTCCATTTGATATTGAAATTATCAGCGCATGGATTTCTCAAATTTTGTCTGAAAAAAAATGGAGTAAAATTTATCTGATTGGTCACAGTTTCGGTGCCAGGGTCGGCTTAAAATTGTTGTTTGAAAGACCTTTTGCAGATGATTTGATACTTATTGCACCCGTAGTCAAAATCAAATTTTGGGAGTACTTAATACAGGCAATACCAAATGCAACATATATAAAGCTAATAAACCATATATTTAGTCTGAACTCGATTCAATTCTTATCTAAAGCAGCAGGCAAGCTAGGCTTTTTAAATATTCAGGAACGAATGTTTCTGGAATCACATTTCAATTCCGAAAAAAATTTAAAGTTCTTGAAACACTACGCAATATCCTTGAAAAAACTGAAAATGAATAAAACTGAACTTGAATTTGTGTTGAAGACTTTAAAAAAGTGTCAAATTTATCTTTTCAAAAATGACCGATTTTGTCAAAATACATTTTGGATAAACTTAGCAAGAGACAAGTATAATTGTGAGTTGATTTTATTAAATGGAGGACATTTCGGCCGCCTAAAATAGATTTTACCTAAACTCAAATCAGTTCAATCTAAGCAACCAATGATTCAATACCTCTAAATTCAAAAATCTGAATCCAAATTAATTATTCTCCTGTAAATACCGCTTTAATATATTCTCTGTTTAGCCGGGCTATATTCTCAATGGATATTTCTTTAGGGCATTCGGCTTCGCAGGCTCCAATATTGCTACACTTTCCAAATCCTTCTGCATCCATTTGTTTGACCATGTTAAGGGCCCTTCTGGTGGCTTCAGCTTTGCCTTGGGGCAACTGGTTTAGGTGAGAAACTTTGGCTGCGGTAAACAGCATCGCAGAGCCATTAGGGCAAGCAGCAACACAGGCGCCACATCCAATACATGCAGCTGCATCCATGGCATTATCAGCGACAGCTTTCTCTACCGGAATTGCGTTGGCATCCTGAGCCTGACCTGTACTCACACTTACAAATCCCCCTGCAGCAATGATGCGGTCAAAGGCACCACGATTCACTGCCAAGTCTTTGATGATCGGAAAAGCATGGGCTCTGAAAGGTTCAACATATATGGTGTCACCATCTTTATAATTTCGCATGTAGAGCTGGCAGGTTGTAGTGCCGTGTAAGGGTCCATGCGGTCTCCCATCCACCACCATTGAGCACATTCCACATATTCCTTCCCGGCAATCGTGATCAAAAGCTATTGGGTCTTCCCCTTTTCTTACCAATTGACCATTCAATACATCAATCATTTCTAAAAATGACATATCCGGGTTGACTTCATTTACAACGTAGTTGACAATTTTTCCGGATGTATTTGTATTTTTTTGTCTCCAGACTTTCAGATTAATCTTCATCTTTTTTAGTCTTTATAATTTCTTTTGAGAATATTATTTATAACTTCTTACCTGTAATTGGATGGCTTCATAAACCAATTCCTCCTTGTGCAGCTCAGGTTCCTGATTGTCGCCTTTAAATTCCCATGCAGAAACGTAAGCGTATTCATCATCATTACGTTTTGCCTCTCCGTTATCCTGATATTCAGTTCTGAAGTGACCACCACAGGATTCATTTCTATTTAAGGCATCAACAACCATAAGTTCACCAAGTTCAAGGAAATCGGCCACACGCATTGCTTTGTCAAGTTCAGGATTGAATTCATTTATCTCACCCGTAATTCTTGCATCATTCCAAAAATCTGCCTTCAAGGTTTGGATCATCTGTCTCGCTTTAGTGAGGCCTTCGGCATTTCTTGCCATGCCGCAATATTCCCACATTATCTTACCCAACTGCTTATGGAATTCATCAACCGGTGTTTTTCCACCATTGTTTTTCAGGGTATTAATTCTTTCCCTCACGTTGTTTTCAGCTTCTGCAAATGCCGGATGATCAGTAGGTATACTTTTGGTAAAAATTTCTCCAGACAGATAATTTCCAATGGTATAAGGAATAACAAAATAACCATCAGCCAAACCTTGCATAAGTGCAGATGCCCCTAGTCTGTTTGCCCCGTGGTCTGAAAAATTAGCTTCACCTAAGGCATATAATCCGGGCACAGTAGTCATTAATTCGTAATCAACCCAAAGTCCTCCCATGGTATAATGTACTGCCGGGAAAATCCTCATAGGCTGTTTAAGTGGGTCTTCACCTGTAATATTCTGGTACATTGGGAACAATTCGCCATACCTTGCTTTTACAGTTTCCAAACCAAGGCGATTGATGGCATCGCTAAAATCCAGATAAACTGCCAGACCTGTTTTCCCTACGCCTCTGCCTTCGTCGCATACTTCCTTTGCAGCTCTTGATGCAATATCCCGCGGACAAAGATTACCATAAGAAGGATATTTTCTTTCGAGGTAGTAGTCGCGATCTTCTTCTTTGATATCATTTGGGTGTTTCCCGCAATCTTCTTTTCTTTTTGGCACCCAAATCCTACCGTCATTCCTCAGAGATTCACTCATCAGGGTTAGTTTAGACTGATAGTCACCTGATACCGGAATACAAGTAGGGTGAATTTGTGTATAACATGGGTTCCCGAAAAATGCGCCTCTTTTGTGGGCTCTCCAAGCCGCAGTTACATTCGATCCCATGGCATTTGTTGAAAGGAAGAATACATTTCCATATCCACCTGTACAAAGCAAAACAGCATGACCAAAATGTCTTTCCAATTCTCCTGTCACCAAATTTTTTGCGATGATACCCCGGGCTTTGCCATCAATTTTGACTATGTCGAGCATTTCATGACGGCTGTACATCTTTACATTTCCGAGTCCAACCTGACGCTCCAATGCTTGATAAGCACCTATTAGAAGTTGCTGACCTGTTTGGCCCCGTGCATAAAATGTTCTTGAAACCTGAGCTCCACCAAAAGATCGATTGTCAAGCAGACCGCCATACTCTCTTGCAAATGGTACACCTTGAGCAACACATTGGTCAATGATATTGACGCTTACTTCAGCAAGGCGGTGTACATTGCCTTCGCGAGCTCTGAAATCACCACCTTTTATCGTATCATAAAATAAACGATAAACAGAGTCCCCATCGTTTTTATAATTCTTTGCAGCGTTTATACCACCTTGAGCAGCAATGGAGTGAGCTCTTCTTGGGCTGTCTTGAAAACAAAAAGCTTTAACCTTGTATCCAAGTTCTGCTAATGTTGCTGCGGCTGATGCACCTGCAAGGCCAGTTCCTACAACTATGATTTCAAGTTTACGCTTATTGGATGGATTTACAAGTTTAGCATGTTCCTTGTAATTAGACCATTTTTCACCAACCGGGCCCTGAGGTATTTTCGAATCTAATTTCATAAATTTTAAAATTAATGGTGCTTGATCATTTACAACAATAAAAGATGATCGGAATTATGGCAAATCCAATCGGGATTAGAAATGCATAAAGCTTACCAACTACTTTGATTAGGGTCATGTATTTGGGGTGGTTTGCACCTATGGTTTGAAATGCAGAGGTGAAACCATGCAGTAAATGAAATGCCAACACTACCATACTTATTGAATAAATTACCACCACCCATAATTCTTTGAATTCCACTGAAACCAGTTGATAGAGATTTTTGACTTCATGGTCCTGACCGGGATACGTTATCATTTCAAGCTGGCTTGTAAATTTCATAACATACCAAAAGTCCTTGAGGTGAATGACAAGGAAGATGAAAATTAATATTCCCAACCAAGCCATATTCCTTCCCGCAAAACTTGAAGTAGCAGTTGAAGTTTTCACATACCTTTTCATTCCACCAGCCGCTTTTCTGTTTTGTCTCCACAATGATAAACCTTGAATGGTGTGGAGTATGATGCCTGTGTAAAGCAAGTAAGAAACTGTCTTTATGAGCGGGTTGTGCGTCATAAAATAGGAATACAAATTAAAAGCCTGTCCCCCGTCATCATGCAATAGTTGCAGATTACCAACTAGGTGAACGATTAAAAATATCGTGAGGAATAAACCTGTTAAACTCATGACGATCTTCTGACCAAGAGAAGAAACTAAAAATGATTGAAACCAATTCATATATTCGAATTAATTTTGAGCGGCAAATTTATCAGTTACTGTAATAATAAACACACAAACATCGTTATTTCTTAACTTTTTTCACTATTTAGAATAGTTCTAATTTTTGAAATTTTACAAATTTTTATGAACCAAAGCGAATATCTCGATTTTAGCGTTTTTCTTGCACGATTTACAATAGTTGATCCGCCTGTTCAGGTCGACGATGAAACCTACCACGAGATTAACGAAATACATGAACCATTGCCAAATATCCTTGTTTCAGCATTTGTCGAGCGCAAAGGTGCAGATGAAGACTTGGCAGAATACGTACCGGTTTTTAGATTGCCTGATCTTCACAATTTTGTTTGTTTGGTATTTTGGCGGGCCGGTGTTCTCCAATACGACTACATTATTGCTATTTTTACACAAGAAGGAGCGCGAATTGATCAAAAAGTTGTAGCGAGTACCATATATTCTCAAGAAAAGACCATTAAGTCCGTTGCCAAGTTTGATGAAGAAGGCATGGTAACTGTGATTGAAGGAATAGAAGATGCTAAAACCGGTGAACTCGTAGCTGCAAACAGTAAACAACTTTTTTTCGAAATACTCGAAAATGGCACCATTCAACAATCCACAAAATTTAGCATATAAATGCCACGTAAAACAAAAGACAATAAATTAACATCTAAAGCACTCCAGAAGGCAATATCAAATTTGCTGTCCAAAAACCCGAATAAATTCTTTACTCCCGGACAAATCAAAAAAATATTGAACATTGATAACAACAGTGACTCTATCAAATACGCTTTGGAACAAGTATTAAGTGCAAAACCATTACCCAACAAAAATGTAGAAAATTCAAAAAAATCAAAGAGTGCAGATATGCCTGCACAATCCGAATATGAAGGTATTGTTGATATGACTCGGTCAGGTGCAGCTTATATAATTTGTGAGGCCCTTGGTCAAGATATATATGTCCAACCCAAATATCTTCAAACCGCCTTGAATCATGACAAGGTGTTGGTGAGATTGTTCAAAGGTGGGAGGAGAAACAGACCTGAAGGAGAGATTATTAAAACTCTCGAAAGGAATACCACCAGATTCATTGGAACGCTGCATTTAAAAGCCAATCGCACGCTTGTTCTTCCCGAGCAAACAATCTTGCCGTTTGATATTGAGATTGATCCGATTTCATTATCAAATGCCGAACACAAGGACAAAGTAGTTGTAGAAATCATTAAATGGCCTGTCAAAGGATTTCAACCTGCCCTTGGTCGCATAACTCAAAATCTTGGTCAGGAGGGTGGCATCAATCTGGCCATGAATTCAATACTCATTAATAATGGTTTTAATATTGCCTTCCCGGAGAATGCTGAGACAGAAGCGAATAAACTTGACGGCAGGATTACCAAAGCTGATATTGACGAAAGACGGGACTTTAGAGATGTGCTCACCTTTACAATTGATCCGGAAGACGCAAAGGATTTTGATGATGCCCTGTCTTATAAAGTTCTTGAAAATGGAAATATTGAAGTAGGAGTTCACATTGCCGATGTTTCATTTTATGTGAAACCCGATACCGAATTGGATAAAGAGGCTTATTTCAGGTCTACAAGTGTATATCTGGCAGACAGATGTTGTCCAATGTTACCGGAGTCGATTTCAAATGATCTATGTTCTCTAAGGCCCAATGAAGACAAGCGCACATATTCTGCTGTTTTTACATTTGATAAAAATAAAAAGATCGTGGAAAAATGGTTTGGCCGAACCATTATTCATTCTGACAGAAGGTTCTCTTACGAACAGGCTCAGGAATTGCTCGAAGCAAAAACAGGTGAATTTGCGGCCGAATTGCTGGCATTGAATGAAATAGCACTTGAACTCAGAAGAAAAAAGTTTGAGCATGGTGCAATTAGTTTTGAAACAGACGAGGTTAGATTTAGATTTGATGAACACGGGCATCCGATTGAAGCTTATGTTAAAGACCGCAAAGCAGCCCATTTGCTTATTGAAGATTTCATGTTGCTTGCAAATCGTGAGGTTGCAACTTTCATGCACAAAAAATCAGAAGGTGTTGAAATCCCTTTTGTGTACAGGGTTCATGATACGCCATCCATTGATAAATTGAATGATTTGTCTCTTTTTGCCATGGAGTTAGGATTTAAATTTGACATCAGCACCCCTGATAAAATAATTGACTCCTTCAACCGTCTGGCTGAAGCCTCAGCAGAGGATGATTCCTTGAAACTTCTTGAACCATTGGCTATCCGTACCATGTCAAAAGCAGAATATTCAACCAATAATATAGGTCATTACGGGCTTGGTTTTGAATATTATACGCATTTTACCTCTCCGATCAGGCGTTATTCTGATGTGCTTTCTCACAGAATTCTTGAACAAAACATAAAATCTGGATACAGGGAAAATAAGGAATTACTGGAAGCAAAATGCAAACACATATCTGTGATGGAACGTCACGCAATGGATGCCGAGAGGCAGTCCGTTAAATACTTCCAGGTGTTGTATCTTGAAAGCAGGATAGGTGAGGTCTTTGATGGTGTGATCAGTGGGATAATCGATAGGGGTATTTTTGTAGAGTTGGTTGATAGCAAGT
>JAEUUM010000427.1 GCA_016787375.1 Saprospiraceae bacterium | reverse complement strand
TATATAGGATTCATCGTGCCCGGGTCTGCGATAAAAATTACAGAATTTGCAATTTGCCACACAAACATTAGTTGTATTTGAGTTTCGGTCAATAATCCAGGTTACCAGATTACCGGGTACTTTTTTTTGCCTAATTTGATTGCCTACCCACATTAAAGATGCAGTAGGAGCCGTTTCAAAAAGCAGTAAGCCTTCTTCAGCAGTTAAAAACTCAAGATTCAAAGCTTTTTGGAGCAATCTGTCAATTTCTGTCATTCATTTTTACTTTCAGTAAAGGAAACAAAAATACGATAAAACAGTTTTTGAAGCGAAGATTGTTTTAAATACTTTGTGATAAAACCATTGGTCCAACCTAAGAAATAAATTAAATAAAGGTTTTATTCTCAATATTTCATGAAAGTTCATGGCACAAATTGTAGTTTTGGCGCCACATAAATATGGCAAAGAATACTCTACTCTTTTTGATGCTTGTCCTTTTAATCGCACCTAAAGCTAATGCGGATGTTTTCAGAATACTTGAGGACGAAACTGAAGCTCTCCAATGCAGAATTGATCTAATTGAGCAAGCAAAGTCCGAAATCCTACTTTCATACTATATTTTAAATGACGATTTGGTTGGGATGACTTTGTTTTCAGCCTTGATTGAAGCAACACAAAAAAGAGGTGTCAAGGTATGTTTATTTGTTGATGGAGTAAACTCTAAAATTTCTAATCCGGTTATGCGATATCTTGAAGAACAAGGAATAGAAGTAAGGGTTTTCAAACCGGGAAATATTCTACAACCTATTTCTTATGCCAAAAGAATGCAT
This sequence comes from Saprospiraceae bacterium, assembly GCA_016787375.1. Classification (GTDB taxonomy): domain Bacteria; phylum Bacteroidota; class Bacteroidia; order Chitinophagales; family Saprospiraceae; genus JAEUUM01. Next base: position 4,399 of record JAEUUM010000427.1, on the reverse strand, counting down.
AATAAATTATTCATCACAGATAACATGAACATCATTGTCGGTGGCAGGAATATTAAACGAGAATATTACAGTCTTGGCAAGGAATTCAACTTTTTAGACAGGGATGTATTTGTCAATAGTGCGGAAGCAAGTATTACCGCACGAAAGCATTTTTACTCTATATGGAATAATCGAAAAATAGCTTTTGACAGAGATTTAGATCCTATTAATGATGAAAAAAGGTCAGAAATAGAAAAAAAGTTAAGTTTTTCCAGAATACTAATTCAACAACTAAAAGAAATAAAATTTAATTCACAAATAGATTGGACACTGAATCAAAAACCCACAGACACTCATCCTGTTTTTGAACATGATAACTTTCACATTTTTAAATTTGGCAAAAGAGTAGATGTAGACTATAAAGACGAAGGCAGCACGAAAGGGCTTTTAAAAATGGTTAACCAGGCACAAAAAAGCATCCTTATGGAAAACGCCTACGTAATACCCACTACCAAATGGCGAAAAGCATTAAAAAGAGCAATTCAAAGGGGGGTAAAAATACGAATCATGACAAACTCTACACAAACAAGTGATGTAATGCTTGCTCAAGCGGCTTACAGAAATGCAAGAGGCAGGTTGATAAAAATGGGAATTGAGGTATGGGAATATCAAGGACCAAAAACGCTTCACACCAAATCAACCGTTATTGATGATTCTATATCAATAGTTAGTAGTTATAACCTGGTGTCGTTTGCAGAGCGCTGGAGCACCGAAGTTGCAGTTTGGGTGGCAGACACAACCTTAGCTAAGCAACATAAATTATTAATGGAAGAAAATTTAAAAAGCGCCATTCGAATTGATAAACACAACAAGCAGGTTGTAAGCGAAATTCCCGACGCAAAAAAACTTACCTGCAAGAAAAAAATGAGTTTGTTTTTCAGCAGGTACACTTTTGCATGGGTTATGAGACTTTTATAAAAAACTCTTGTGTCCAATTAAACCAAACCCTTAAAAAATAGTCTTAACACTAAATTGACCATTGAATGTCAGATGTGCCAAAATGTGATGATAAGGAAATTCTTAAATTATTGAAGAATGAGGAGTCATCAGAGAAGGGATTCAGACTTTTAATGGGAATGTACAAAGTCAGACTTTATCACCATATCAGGCAACTGGTAGGTAACCATGAAGACGCAGACGATGTATTGCAAAATGTTTTTATTAAAGTGTTTAGAAACATAAACAATTTTGAGGAAAAATCAGGATTATACACCTGGCTCTATAGAATTGCAACGAATGAATCGTTAACGTTCATTCAAAGCCAAAAAAGAAAGCAAACGATTTCGATAGATGATGTGGTTATTGACATATCAGATAAAACTTCAGAGGAGTTTTTTGATGAAAAACATTTACAAATCAAGCTTGAGAAAGCAATAGATCTCTTGCCGGCAAAGCAGAAAACTGTTTTCCATTTGAGGTATTATGATGAGATGACATACGAAGACATGTCATCAATTCTGGACACTTCCGTTGGTGCGTTAAAAGCATCTTACCATCATGCGGTAAAAAAAATTGAATCATTTATTAAAGGTATTGATTAATAAAAAATGAAAAAAGATACATTCGAAGAACTCAAAGGAATTTCCCCTTTGATAAGTAAAATTAAAAAGCCTCCATTGCCACAAACTCCGGAAATGTATTTTGAAGGTTTTGAAGACAGATTATTGCGGAAACTAAATTTTGAAAAGCAAAGCTCTTATACACCAAACAAAAAGGAGGTAAATTTTATAAGCAATTTCCTGCTTTGGTTTGCGAAGCCGGTTGTCTCGCTATCGTTTGTTTTGTGTGTTATGCTCATAAGTACATGGTTGTTTTATCAAAAACAGAATGCACAGGTGTTGGCTAAATTAGAAAAGCTTGATCAAATCGATTTGTACAATTATGTGAATAAAAATATTGAACAATTTGATACACCAAGTTTTATAGAAAATGCAATAGACGACAAAACCTCTGTAGACTTATATAATGAAATACCCAATCAAAATGATGCCTTCAACACGTTGGATGAAAATATTGAATCAATAGAATTAGACGATCTTTTATAACCCGAAACAAAAATAAAATGAGATATATACTAATAGCAATTTTAAGTCTTTCCGCTTTCTTTGTGGAAGCTCAACAAAACGGTAGAATTCAAAAAGATAAAAAAAATGACAGAATAGAATCCCTTCGGATTGCATTTATAACCGAAAAACTCAGGTTGTCGCCAAAAGAATCACAACTGTTTTGGCCCGTATTTAATTCTTATAGGGAAGAGAGCAATCAAATAAAATCAAGTGGAAAATTTGATAGAGCCATAGAAGACATGTCAGAATCTGAAGCAGAAGATTTTGTAAAAGACAAGTTTTCACAACAAGAAAGACAATTAGCTCTAGACAAAAAATATTATTTAAAATTTAGGGAAGTACTTTCTGTTAAAAAAATAGCCTTGCTTTATGATGCAGAGAATGAATTTAAACGAAAATTGCTAAATGCTATTAAAAACAGGCAGGAACAAGGACCTAAAAAAAGATTTTTCCAGGGGGAGGATTAGAGAAAGGAATAAACATATCAGCATTCCAATACAAAACCATCTTTTAAAATTGATTCTTTAAATCTATTTTATGGGTGGTTTTGTATTTTTACCACATCCTGGAAAAAAACACATTAGCCCATTTGGCATTGTTTGCAGTAGCGCTGATATACGCTGCAAATTTTAGCATTGCAAAAATTGTTTTGGGAGGAGCATATATTGGCCCTTCAGCGTTTATTGTTTGCAGAGTTTCTGCGGCGCTTTTCCTTTTTGTTGTTTATCACGCAATTTTTGTAAAGGAAAAAATATCGAAGGAAGATATAAAGCCATTGTTTTGGTGCGCTGTATTTGGTGTGGCTACAAACCAATTATTTTTTTTCTTGGGTCTTGCATTAACCACGCCCATACATGCGGCATTGATAATGACAACCACACCAATTGTTGTATTGCTGGTTGAAGCCTTTATGAAGGGGGTAAAAATAACGAGTACAAAAATAATTGGAATACTTCTGGCATTTGGTGGTGCAATATTTATTATCTTATCTGGTAAAGAACTCTCCTTTAATAAGCAAACGACGTTGGGTGATTTGTTTGTTTTTGCTAATGCAGCGTCTTACAGTGTTTACTTGGTTAAAATAAAACCATTTATTGGCAAGTACCATCCAATCACCATCAACAGGATAACTTTTATGTTTGGATTACTAATGGTTTTGCCTTTTGGTCTGTTAGGTCTTCAAAATGTTTCATGGCATACATTTGATATAAAGATTTGGTCCGCTTTTCTTTATGTGTTAATATTTACTACATTTTTTACGTACTATTTTAATGCCTGGGCAATGTTGATAGTAAACCCGTCAGTTGTTGGTGTTTATATTTACCTTCAACCGTTATTAACGGCAGTAATAGCACTGCTAGCAGGTAGTGACCAGTTGGAGTGGAATGTGGTTTTTGCAGCAGTATTTATCTTTTTTGGCGTTTTTTTGGTCAGCTACAAAAAAAAACTTCAATCTAGGTAGATTTTATATGTAATACCAACTCGATATCTATTCGTTACCGAATGAACTTAGTAAATATTATAACCGAAATAATGTGTTGGACAAAAAATCACAACAAGTTGATAAACAATACAATATGCATAAAGAAGGTTTTTTTATAATATCAATGAATTTCCAGAATATTAAAAAAATAGGCCAACAATTATTCGGTTACTTCGTAAAATTAGGCATATATTTGTTCGGTACGAGCATTTAAAATATAACATGAAAAGAAAAGGGCAGAGATTCGACCAGGCTTCAAATCAGCTTTTGTCAGACTATGAGACAATGCTGAAAACCGGCGATGTGAGTTATTTAAATGAGGAGGAATGGCTATCTCTTATTGATTACTTTGTAGTAAACAATAAATTGTCTGATGCCTTAAAAGTGTCAAAAAAGGCAATTTTACAACATACTTTTTCAATAGAGCTTCATCTTCACCATGCGAGGATGTTGTTATCAAATGAGTATTATTCAGAAACCATCCAATTTATAGAGGAAAAATCCTTTTTGTCGCCTAATGACCCGGAGTTTATTCTCCTTAAAGCTCAAGCACTACTTCATTCAGGTGATGATGAAACCTGTCAATTATTATTATCAGAAAACAAAAAAGACGCAGATCCTGATCTTCTAATAGAAATCCTCATTACAGAAACGGATCTTTACGAGAGAACACAGGAGTTCAATTTGATGTTTGATTCATTGCAAAACATCTTGTTGCAACAGACCAACAACAACGAAGCACTGGAAAGGATTTGGCTTTGCACGGAATTATCCGGTAGGTACGAAGACAGTATCATACTTCATCAGAAGC
>JAEUUM010000395.1 GCA_016787375.1 Saprospiraceae bacterium | reverse complement strand
TCTGATGTTCTTATCAGGACATAAATGTAAGACAAATTATTATTGTACAAAACCGGATAATTGTAAAGCGAAATCTTATAAAAATGTTATAATGGGAAAAAAAGTTTGTTATCCAAGCTATTACAGTGAAAGTCTAAGCTTTTATATTGAGAACATCAAGTGAATTATCCAATGATTAGCCGATTATTCTATCAACACAAAACCCGCCCAAAACCAGGGGTTCTGAAACATCTCTCGCATTTCTTTTTGGGCTGCATTGAACGCATTAGGTATGGTCATTTTCTCTTTTAACCACTTGTTGTAGAATGTAGTCATCAGCAAACTAGTTTGCTTGTCTGGAACCTGCCAAAGACTCATGATCAGATATTTCGCACCGGCTATTTTAAATGCACGTTGCAAACCATAAACCCCTTCATTCCCTTGAATATCTCCTAAACCTGTTTCGCAAGCTGATAAAACAACCAATTCGGTATTGGAAAGGTTCAACTGGCTGATCTCATAAGCAGTAAGGATACCGTCTTCCATTCCATCTTTTACTGCCTTTCCTCTCCATGCTGCATTCGCACCTGCCATGAGCAAGCCTGACCTCATCATTGGATTATCAGAAGTTTTAAATACTACCTCGTTGTTGTCTAGCATACCCATTTCAGAATTCACAGGATCCGGGAAAAAGAAACCATGTGTAGCAACGTGGAGAATCCTGGGTGAGGCACTTTTTCCAGAACCAAGATTTTTGAATGCCTCTTCAGTAGCATCTGATCCTTTTAATAATAGAGGCTTTATTTCTGAAGTCTCCATGCCTTTTCCGATGGCATTTACATCTCTTTCTGTACCTAAAAGGTAATTCCAGCTGCCTCCCCTTAACGTCGAATCGATGGAAGAAAAGGAAATTAATCCTCTGGATCTTGAAGCAAAAATTGGTTCGGAATTACTTGACAAAGTATCTTTGTCATAATTGATGCCACCATAAAGAACAGCATTATTGTCTCTGATATTCAAGTCAAATGGCGTTACCAGTTCTCGGGTGCTGTTCAGCTCCTTAAGATTGTATCGGTCTGCCAAAGTTTCATCAGCATTATAAGGTATAGCGTTAAGATTGATTCTATGAAGGATTCCTGTTGGAGAGAGATAAATGGTTTTTACACCTGCCAGCTTGTATTCCATTGGCTTCCAAATTAATTCGTAAAGAGAAACTGAATTTTTTGATACTTCAGTAGTTCCTCTTTGATCGATGGAATACAGGTTATTCACAAAATCAAGATTTTTCTCTGTTTTGGATTTAAACAACTTCTCCAAAGATTTGCTTTCAAAGAGTGGTACAAAAATAGGAGATTGATCACCGGGTTTTAAAATTAAGGCTGCATACATAATGCTGTCAGCTGATTTATTGTTATAGAATCGATAGTGAATAAATTCTATAGCAGCTTCTTCTTTTTTAAGTTTTCGCTGGACATCAACCCATTTTGGCAATTCTTTGGTTTTGGAGTATCCGTTTACGTTTCTTGCTATATCTTTTTCGAGCTCATTTGCCATATTCTCCAAAGTTGTAATCTGACTGGGATTCTGACTTCCTTTTGGCTTTGCATACTCAGCAGACAAACGTCTTAAGTATGCATTCAACCGATTATATTTTTCATTAGCTACTGAATCTGATGAAACCAAGCGCCGGGTTTGATTGGCAACATTGAGCAAAAAGCCTTTAAAGAACAGATTGTTGTTGAAACAAGTACTGTTTATTTTATTTTGAATATCACTGGTTACATTTTTCGTTCTATTAGCTTTATGGGCCATGGAAAACAGTGCGTCTTGCCTGTTGGCAAACAAAGCAAGGTACTTTTGAAGTTCATTTTCAGATAAATGTGGAACCGCTTTATTCAGCATGATTTGATTTGCTTCTGATAACTCCGAATAAAAATTTTCAGATTTTACAAAATCACCTTTGATGCTGTACAACTCACCTAAGTTGAACAAATTTATGAGATAGTCAGGACTAAACGCAGTAAACATTTTATTAAACAAGGTTTTTGCTTTGAGATAAAGTACTTCTGCCTTATCATAATTACCTTTTTCCACCTCCAGAAAACCCAAATTCGTTAAAGTCATGGCATATTTGGGTTGATTGGTTCTTTCTAATTTTTCATCTAGTTCTAAAGATTTAGAATATTGTTGTGTTGCTTCTTCAAATTGGTTTTTCCCTCTATATACTAAACCTAAATTGTTAAGAGCCACAGAGTAAGTGGGGCTTTCAGTAAGTCCGATGGATTCAAGAATTTTTATAGATTCAAGCAAATACTTTTCAGATTTTTGGTAATCTCTGGTTTTTCCGTACAATATCCCTAGGTTGGACAAAGATGATACATAATTAATATTTTCCTTTCCTGACAACTTTTCTTTAATTTCAAGAGCTTTTTGATAATATTTTTCAGCCCTGTCAAAATTTCCCATATTATCATACAGCACACCCATATTATTGACTTCACCGGCATATTTTTCATTATTATTACCCGATGATTTTTCAATAAGAGATAAATTTTCGAGAATAATCAGCTCTCCTTTTTCAAATTGTCCTGCCTGGTTGTACACCAATGAAAGTGCTGTCAGACAATTGAAATAAAATGGATGGTTTGTATTTTTGAGGATTGTTTCAAAAATATTTTTTGCTTCTAGCAAAATTGGTTCGGCTTTTTCAAAATAAGCCATATTGTAATACAATTTCCCTAAGTTTACCAGGGTACCACAATAATCAATGTTGTTTGTCGCGTGTAGTTTTTCTTTCAATTCTTTTGATTCAAGATAACATAGCTCAGCTTTTTCAAATCGCTGCGTTTCAAAATAAATAATCCCCAGGTTATTCAGGCTCTGGGCGTAAAGTGGATGTTGCTTTCCATAGGCTTTTTCGAATATTTCCTTTGCTTCCAGAATATAAGGTTCAGCGCTACTTATATCTCCCTTTTGTCCATAAAAAGAACCCAAATTGTATATGCTTGCACCATAATCAGGGTGAAATTTCCCAAGAAATTTTGCCCTAAGTCTTACGGCTTCCTTATAACATTCCTCTACCTCATTTTTATCTCTATTGAACATTAGCATCGTGCGGGCTCTGTTGTGAAGGCAGGTGGCATAAACAGCTGATTCTTTTCCAATTTTTTCAATTGTATATTGCTCTGCCGAAGCTAAATTTGACATGGCATTATCAAAATCGCGTTTTTCGGTAAAACTCCTTACCAAACCAATCAGACTGTCAACATGCGGTGAACTTAATTTATCAGCAGACTGAGCATAGGAACAAGCTGATCCGATGAAAAGGGTAATGAGAAAAATGATGGGTTTCGACATAGCTTTAAATAAATTCAATGTTTTAAAAATTCTTTTTTTGATTTGTGGTCAACTAATTTCCAGATAATCCAAATCTTTTGAAAAACTCTCTTCTACATACCAAGTACACAAAAGAGCTATCCCAATACTAACTAATCCAACAATTGAAGCACTGGCAATGATTCCAACAGTGGGAATCAAGAATTTAAAAGATAAGGTCATTGGGACAACAGACCCTCTCACAAAATTCGGAACCGTTGTCGTTACAGTTGACCTGATGTTGGTGCCGAACTGCTCTGATGCCATGGTCACAAATAAAGCCCAGTAACCGGTAGCCAAACCAAGGCAGAATATTAAAAAATAAAATACAGAAATGCTTAGTCCCTTACCAAAAAGATAAATACCAGATATAATCAAAGAGAAAAACAAATAGAAAACCACGACTTTTTTCCTGCTTTTTAACCACTGACTGAGCAAACCGCTCATTAGATCACCCAGTGACAAACCAATGTATCCGTACATGACACTTTTAGATACCAGAACTGTTCCTCCTTGCACACCATTTGCTTCAGCAAATTGATTTGATAATGCAAACAGAATTCCAATAACAAACCAAACAGGCAAGCCAATAAGTATGCTTGCAAGATACTTTGAGAAAATATTCCAAGATTTAAAAAGCATAAAGAAATTTCCTTTGGGATGATTGCTTGATTTAAGTTGCTTAAACATGTTGGATTCAAATGTGCCTGCTCTTAATAAAAGTAGCAACAATCCCATACCTCCTCCAATCAAATAGGTCATTTTCCAACCAAAATAATTTCCTACAAGGGATGCTACCACTGCACCAAGTGCACCAAATGTAACAATGATCATGGTTCCATATCCTCTTTTGTCTTTATGCATGGTTTCTGCAATTAGGGTGATGCCTGCACCAAGTTCTCCGGCGAGACCAATACCTGCTATAAATCTGCAAAGGGCATAACTGTTTATATTATCTACATAGGCATTAGCAATATTTGCTGCTGAATAAAGGAAAATCGAGCCAAACAAAACAGAAATTCTTCCCTTTTTATCTCCAAAAACCCCAAAGAGAATTCCACCAAGCAACATCCCAATCATTTGATAATTAAACAATGCAATTTCTTGAGTTTTAAATGCATCACCCACAAAACCAAGGGATTCAAGGGATTCTTTTTTTACTACATTAAATACGATCAAATCATAAATATCAACAAAATACCCTAATGCTGCTACAATGATTAGTCGAACATGTGGCCTGAAATTTTGGTTAGTCATACCTATAATGAATTTATAGGCTCAAATTATAAAAATGGTGATGAAAGTATGTCCCTATGCTCTAATTATTTTTAAAAAATGCTTGAATTTTTAATTGGCTTGATTTATAATATTAGCCTTGATTTTTGATTTATAGACGGAAAAAACCTTTATACAAGTGCCAAACAAGAATGGACCAGATTCAAGATGCTAGGTTTGAATTATTCTCTGAAATTGCTAATGTTCTTGTAAAAAAACGGCCAGAGGTCTGGCCGTTTGATACATGATTAATATTTTGCTGATTTTTTTAGATCGTTTAAAGTTTACCATTTTTGATCTCTTCAACTATCAACGGATCAAGTAGAGTTGATGTGTCACCCAGGTTTTCAATTTCACCTTCTGCGATTTTGCGCAGAATTCTTCGCATTATTTTGCCGCTTCTGGTTTTGGGTAATCCCGGAACAAACTGAATTTTATCCGGTTTTGCAATGGCACCGATGATTCTTGTAACTGTTTGGATAATATCCTGACGTATCAGATTTTCATCATCAAACAAGCCATTGTAAATGATGTAAGCATAAACACCTTGTCCTTTGACATCATGCGGATAACCAACCACGGCACTTTCGACAACCCCATTGTGCATGTTGATTGCGTTTTCAATTTCGGCGGTCCCGAGACGGTGACCACTCACATTTAAAACATCATCTACACGGCCGGTGATTCGGTAATTGCCGTTTTCATCTCTTAAGCAGCCATCTCCTGTGAAATAGAGGTTTTCATAAGTTGAAAAATAATTTAACCTGCATCTTTCATGATCACCGTAGGTAGTTCTGAGCAATCCCGGCCAAGGAAACTTAATGCACAAATTACCGCTTGCCTCCATTTCATGAATTTCATGTCCATTCTCATCAACTAAAAGTGGTTGAACACCTGGCATAGGAAGTGTAGCATAAGTTGGTTTAGATGGTGTAACTCCAGCGAGGTTTGATATAAGAGTTGCCCCGGTTTCTGTTTGCCACCAAGTATCAATTATCGGGCATTTACCTTTGCCAACTTTTGTATTGTACCAGTTCCATGCCTCCTCGTTTATAGGCTCACCAACTGTCCCAAGCACCTTTAAAGAATCTAGCGATTTTCCTTCAAATGGAGCATCGCCAAAACCCATAAGACTTCGAATAGCTGTTGGTGCTGTGTACAGAATATTGGCTTTATGTTTATCAACTACTTCCCAAAATCTTCCTGCATCAGGCCAAGTAGGTATTCCTTCAAACATCAGAGAGGTAGCTCCTGCTGACAATGGTCCATAGACTATATAGGAGTGACCAGTGATCCAGCCAATGTCTGCAGTACAAAAGTGCACATCTCCTCTTTCATATTGAAAAACATTTAAAAATGTGTAATTGGCCCAAACTAAGTATCCTGCAATTGCGTGGACAACTCCCTTTGGTTTGCCAGTAGATCCAGAAGTATAAAGAATAAAAAGAGGATCATTTGCGTCCATTTCTTCAGCCGGAAAATATCTTTCACCCATTGTCTCTACTTTTTTCACTTCGTCCTCCCACCAAACATCACGCCCTTTAATCATACTTACAGGTGTGTGTGTCCTGATGGCAACGATTACTCGTTTCACAAAATCAATACCAACTAAAGCATCATCAATGGTGGACTTCAAAGGTATGTCTTTGTTTCCCCGAAATGCTCCATCACATGTAATAATGTATTCAGCTCCCGCATCAATCAATCTATCTCGAATACTTTGTGCACTGAAGCCTCCGAATATTACCGAATGTATTGCCCCCATGCGTGCACAAGCCAGCATAGCAATTGCCAATTCCGGAATCATGCCCATGTATATACATACCCTATCACCTTTCTTTACGCCGTTATTTTGTAAAACATTACAAAATTGCATCACTTTGGTATGAAGCTCTCTGTAAGTCAGAACTCTGTAGTGCTCTTCTGGATCATTCGGTTCCCAGATGATGGCGGGTTTGTTGCCCAATGTTCCTAAATGTCGGTCGATACAATTTTCTGTAATGTTTAATTTACCGCCCAGGAACCAATTGATGGTTGGTTCTTTAAAATTCCACTCCAATACTTGATTCCATTGTTTTCGCCAATAAAAATGTGAAGCGATGTCTGCCCAAAAACCTTCGGGGTCATCAACACTTCTGCGATATACCTGGTGGTAATCTTCTAATGTTTTGATTTGATAAGGAAATGCCATATTTGTTTTTTGATTTTTCACAAATTTAGGAACAATAATTAGTCAATAAAAGAAGATTCTTGCTAAAATAATATATTTATGCTAACTAAGTATAGTTAAGTTTTTTTAATTTAGCCTTATGATTCAACCTGTATGCCCGAAGTGTAAAAGTGAGCACCTCACAAGAAGTGGGGTGGTAAAAATGCGCCAACGCTACCATTGTAAAAAGTGCGATTATTATTTTACAGTGCTTAAAGATGGCAAGAGTATTGACCCTTATTTCATCATAAAAGCCTTTCAGCTATATTTAGAGGGGCTTAGTTATCGGGAAATAGAGAGAATTCTTGGCATAAGTCATGTTTCTGTTATGAATTGGGTAAAAAAATACAACATTAGACAACCAGATAATTTTGATTATAAACCAACTTATAAAGTCGTTGATAGAACCGAATTGCTCGATTTAATGTCTCAAAAAGAATTTCTAAAATCAGCAGGTTGTATCATAACAGAATTGGGAGATAAGTTTATGCTCATCAAATGGGAGCGTTTTAGAAAATCATTATAACTATACCATTTTACAAAAGTATATCTGATATTTTGATGATATTTTTTGATTTCGCAATCTTAGCTTGCTAATCAATTAAAATCATTAAAATTATGAAAAAACAAAAACACTTATTGTATTTAATGCTATTTGCCATAATAAATATTGCAAATGGTCAGCAAGCATCGATTCCGGCCAAAGTCGATCATTCGTATAAGCCTTTGACATTAAAATTGGACTCTACCGGCAAAAAATTTGTAAGACTCATTACATGGGAGCAAACCTGGCTGAGCTTTACACAAAATAATCCCGGCACACTTGATGTCAATGGAAAGACCCAAGATTTGGCAGTTGATCTGAGTATCAGAAGATTGCGATTTTTGATCCAGGCACAGATTTCTCCCAGATTCATGATCGTGACTCATTTTGGAATCAATAACCAAAGCTTTGTTAACGGAGGTGGTTCGGGCATATTGGGCACAGGTGCGAGTGCAACAGGGCAGGGAGGCAAGCGGCCACAAATTTACTGGCATGATGCATACACCGATTTTTCAATATTACCGGGAAAACTTCATGTTGGTGCCGGTTTACATTACTGGAATGGTGTTTCAAGACTTTCAAGCCAAAGTACACTTAACTTTATGACCATGGATGCACCAATTTTCAATTGGTACAATATCGAAGGTACCGATCAGTTCGCCCGACAACTTGGTATATTTGCGAAAGGACAAATTGGAAGATTAGATTATCGCTTTCATCTTAACAAACCATTTGCTTTTGGAATTCAACCAACAGCGGTAACAAGCTCTTCATCTGTGAATGTACTGAATGAAAAGTGGGCAACAGGCGGTTATGTAAATTACATGTTTTGGGATAAAGAGAGCAATGCTTTGCCTTATTTTGTTGGAACTTATCTGGGCAATAAAAAAGTTTTCAATATCGGTGCAGGATGGTACAATCATCAAGGTGCGACGGCATCAAAAAGTTCTCCAACTGATTCTGTAGAAATTCACAATCAATCCAATCTGGGTATTGATGTATTTCTTGATATGCCTGTTAATAAGGAAAAGGGTACGGCACTTAGCGTATATAGTGTTTTCTATATCAATGATTTCGGAACAAAGTATCTACGAAACATAGGCATATTGAACACTCATGGCGCCTTACAGACTATTGCTCAAAATGCCGAAACAAGTTGGTCAGGTGCAGGAAACCTGCAACCTACTATCGGAACAGGTAATATTTGGTATACCCAAGTTGGCTATGTACTGCCAAAATTAAAAAATGGGACGTCATTTATGCCATATGCAACATTCACCTACAAAGATTTTGATGCCATAGGTAAATCTTCAATTCAATATGACCTGGGGTTAAACTATCTTTTGAGCAATCACAATGCAAAAATTACAATTCAATACGGCACACGACCTGTTTACAAAACTGTAAACAATTTACCGGAACGCAATGGTAGCAAAGGTGAATTCATTATTCAAACACACATTTTCTTATAATCAACTAAAATATATACTAATATGAGTCAGAATCAAGAATCTTCTAAAAGTATGGCTTTTATCATTGGGGCGTCATCTGTCGGCACTTTGATAGAGTGGTACGATTTCTATATCTTTGGCATGCTAGCCACCATAATATCCAAACAATTCTTCCCTGAAGATGCAGGTACATCTGCATTGTTAAGCACTTTGGCCATTTTTGCAGCTGGTTTTATTGTAAGACCATTTGGCGCCCTTGTATTTGGTCGTTTAGGGGACCTGATCGGCAGAAAGTACACCTTTTTGTTAACACTGGTTTTAATGGGTGGGTCAACATTCGCAATTGGTCTTGTGCCGGGATTTGCCACCATTGGTTGGGCTGCTCCAATATTGGTATTGGTTTTAAGACTGGTACAAGGACTTGCTTTAGGAGGTGAATATGGGGGTGCGGCTACATATGTGGCAGAACATGCTCCTCCCGGACGTCGTGGTTTTTGGACAAGCTGGATACAAACAACAGCTACTTTAGGCTTATTTCTTGCAATTGGAATCATTATTCTGGTGAGACAAAATCAGGGATTAGAAAAATTTAGCTCAGAATGGGGTGGTTGGAGAATTCCTTTCTGGATCAGTTTGGTTTTGGTAATTGTTTCTATTTTCATAAGAATGAAAATGTCTGAGTCACCACTTTTTGCAAAATTGAAGGCAGAGGGAAAAAGTTCAGTAAACCCAATAAAAGAAAGTTTTGGACATAAGAGCAATTTTAAAATGGTTCTGCTGGCTTTGTTTGGCGCAGTTATGGGTCAGGGAGTAATATGGTACACCGGGCAATTTTATGCTCAATCTTTTATTGAGAATGTCTGTAAGGTAAACTTTGTTGAATCTCGAAATATTCTTTTGGTTGCCATTTTAGTCGCAACCCCTTTCTTCATTTTCTTTGGATGGTTAAGCGACAGGGTTGGCAGAAAATGGATAATGATGCTTGGTATGTTGCTTGGTATTTTAACATACAGACCATTTTATAAAGAATTTCTAAATTTAACAAACCCAGCCACAAGGCGCGACATTGTTGATAAAGACAAAACAACTACTTCGGACAAACTGGCAAGTTTCGATGTAAAACATAAAAACAGAATGTTAATTACAACCAAGTACGACACCGTCTATACGGATGGGGCTGTTTATTCATTCACCAAAACTGACACGCTCACTCTCAGTGCAGATTATGAGTCAACTAAAGATCAAGTGGTATTTAATTTGCCGGCAAGCTCAGACACAATAACCCTTAAAGTGAAGCCCGCGAAAAGTCAAACTTTGGCTGCCGGGGTGGCTTCGGTTAAGGTTATTGAGAAAAGCAAAAAGCCAGGTGTGATTATTGAAAAAGCTCTTGATAAGCACAGTTTTTATATGATGATTTTGTTGATTTTCTTTCAGATAGTTTATGTTACGATGGTTTACGGGCCAATTGCAGCTTTCCTGGTTGAAATGTTTCCTACCAAAATCAGGTATACATCCATGTCCTTACCTTACCACATCGGAAATGGAGTTTTTGGTGGATTGGTTCCTTTTTTAAGCACCCTTATCGTGGAATTTACAAAGACTACTGAAAATCCTGCAGGAGAGCCTCTTGCCGGATTATGGTACCCAATTGGTGTTGCGGCGCTGTGTTTGATCATTGGTACCATCTACTTAACCAACAAGATAGACAAAGACGTAACAGATTAATATCAACTAAAAAAAATTAACTTATGAATGCTCTTAAAAAATTTCTAGGTATCATATGGATGGCATTGTCTCCTTCAATTGTTCTTTTTTTGCTTTGGCAGGCATTTGAAAAAATTGGGCACGCCACAGCTGCTACCAAGGCTAATGTAACACTCCAATGGTCCATTATTTTAACAATATTTATTCCTATTTGCGTAGGGTTGTTGATATTTGGATGGTTTGGCCTGAAAGGCGAATACGATCATTTGCCTACTGATTCGTCTGAAGTATAAATGGTTATGAAACAGGATCCTGCAATGGAAACAAATTTCAACCAATATTATTAGACTTTGATATAAAACCCGGATGTGTTTTAGTATTTTTGTAAAACTCAAATATTAACCGGGACAAGCAAATTGAGAAAAAAACAAGCAGGGTATTTAATTGCCTTTATCCTAATGGTGCTGGTAAATTATCCATTACTATCAATTATTGATGGAACCGATGGACAGTTAGCAAAATTGTTTATTTATTTGTTTACAGTTTGGCTGACAGGTATTATTCTGCTTGTTTTACTCTCAAGGGCTAAGATGAAATCCGACCAGCAATGACTGTCTCCATCATTGTAATTATTTCATTGGTTTATTTATGCTTACTGTTTGGAATAGCATACATTGTTGAATTAAAGAGCAAACAGGGCAAAAACTATATTAACAATCCTTGGATTTATGCTCTATCTCTGGCAGTATATTGCACTGCATGGACGTTTTACGGCAGTGTTGGCCTCGCTTCACAGAGCGGGTTATATTTTTTAACAATATACCTTGGTCCAACCATAGGGGCTGCCTTATTCGGCAGTCTGTTAATCAAGGTCATGCGTATTTCAAAAACACAAGGGTTAACCACTCTAGCGGATTTTATTTCAACGAGATACGGCAAGTATATGCCTCTTGCAGTGTTGGTCAGTATTTTATGTGTGATTGCTATTATTCCCTACATTTCACTTCAGATTAAAGCAATTAGTTCATCTTTTACAGTATTGGTCAGCCACATGGCTCCCAAATCTGTACTTTCAACCAGCAATTTTACCATAAGTTGTATAGTTACAGTAATATTGGCCAGTTTTATCATGCTATTTGGTACCCGTAGCGTTGATGTATCTGAAAAACATGAAGGACTGGTTGTGGCAATTGCATTTGAATCAATTGTAAAACTACTTGCTTTAAGCTTGGTAGGTGGTTTTGTTGTTTATTATTTGTTTGATGGGTTTGGCGATATTTTTCAAAAACTTGAACAAAGAACTGACCTGATAAATGTTTTCAGCTTCCATGGTCAGCACGATTATTTGAACTGGTTTTGCATGATTCTCATGTCAACATTTGCTATTTTCTTATTACCAAGACAATTTCAAATCAGTGTTGTTGAAAATTTAAAAGAAGAACACATCAATAAGGCAATGTGGCTATTTCCCTTATATCTTTTACTTATCAATGTCTTTGTTTTGCCGATTGCGATGGCCGGTAGAATTATTTTTGCAAATCAACCGGGTATTTCTTCAGATTTATATGTCTTGACAATACCGTTGGAAAGTCACGCCAATTGGCTGGGGTTGCTCACTTTTATTGGTGGTTTGTCAGCAGCTTCGGGAATGATAATTGTAGAGACCATTGCACTCAGCACAATGATTAGCAACAACATTGTCACACCATTATTTATAAGCAAAAAGAAAGATCTGAAAGATTTTAACAAAAACCTCCAATTCAATATTCTGAAAATCAGGCGTTACAGCATCATATTAATCCTATTAATGGCCCTTTTTCATGAACTGTGGGTTGCAGAATATTTTAATCTTGTAAGCATCGGACTTGTTTCTTTTGCAGGAGTAAGCCAGCTTGCACCCGCACTATTTGGAGGTATATTTTGGAAGGAGGCAACAAGGCAGGGAGCAGTGGCCTCACTTATAGCCGGATTCTCCGTTTGGTTATACACTTCAATTCTGCCATCTCTGGTACATTCCGGGTTGATGCAACAATCAATTGTTAGCAATGGTCCTTGGAGTATTGCATTATTGAAGCCTGAAGCTTTGATGGGATTGACTGGTCTGGATCCTATCGCGCATAGTTTTTTCTGGAGTATGCTCATCAATTGCATTGTATATTTTGGCGTTTCCCTTGTAACCGAACGCTCACCACAAGAGACTTACCAGGCTGAACTATTTGTAGATATTTTCAAACATTCAGGGAGAATTGAAAAAGTTTCCCCATGGAGAGGAGAAGCCCAACAAGAAGACCTCAGCAGACTTTTACGTAATTTCATAGGTGAAGTACGTACAGACAAACTTTTGAAAAGCTATGCACAACGCAACAGAATAATTCTTCAACCGGGTAAAGCCGACCCACGAATGGTTTCATACGTTGAACGAATTCTTAGCAGCGTGATTGGGGCAGCATCGGCAAGATTAA
>JAEUUM010000386.1 GCA_016787375.1 Saprospiraceae bacterium | reverse complement strand
ACGAGGTGGAAAAAGGGAAAAGTGGTGAACTCTGGTTACGAGGACCAATGGTAACACCCGGATATCTTCATAATCCAGCCGCTAGTGCTCAAGCTTTTTCAAAGGATGGCAGATGGTTTAAAACCGGCGACATCATAAGGGTGGATGAAGAGGATTATATTTATGTTGTTGACAGATTAAAGAATATGTTCATCAGTGGTGGTGAAAATGTGTATCCGGCTGAAGTAGAGCGTGTTTTGATTCAACATCCAGCTGTCAGTGAGTGTGTTGTAATTGCCGTTAAACACGATAAATGGGGAGAAACAGGTAAAGCCTGCATTGTCCCGACTCAAGGCATTGCAGTAAATGAACAAGAGATAATTGATTTCTGTGCTGAGCGACTCGCAAAATTCAAGGTGCCAAAATCTGTTGTCTTTTTAAGCGAAATCCCCAAAACGGATGCAGGTAAAATCGATCGAAAAAAATTAAAAAATACTTATTCTTAAATTAAATCACTTTTAAAATCTTAACTATGAAAACTCTTAAATTTCTAACATTTTTTGGTATTCTGAGCCTAATTGTTCTTGCATCTTGTAAAAAGACGGAAAATGCATCTTGCTCTGATGGTGTACAAAATCAATCAGAGACAGGTGTAGATTGTGGCGGCCCATGTGGAGCATGCAAAGAAGGTGTTCACGGAAAATGGAAGTCATTTCCTGTAGCACCTATTCTTACAACTTTTGCAGATTCAATAATAGCTGAGTTTACAACTAACAGCACGTATACCGTAGCGCAGTGGAAAGGCGGAACCCAAACTACACTTACAGGCACATTTGTTCAAACAAAATCAGGTGTTGGCAATATCTACACCATTGTTTTGAATCAGTCCAGTCCAACCACCATTACTGCGAAAGGTATGTTTGAAGTTTCTTCAGATAATAAAACCATGAAATATGAGATTATCCAAACTGATCCTTCAATCGGTGCTACAGAACCAACTCCTTCTGCTGGATTTGGATCAAGTACCTATAACGGAAGTGCGTTGGGCACTTTGAATATCCAAAACTATGTTCGCTTAAATTAATAGATAACTTAAAGTCTGCTCTTCTAAAAAATGAAGAGCAGACTTTTAATTAATCCAAAAATGAAAAGAATTCCTCTACTTATCTCCTTGATTTTATACTTTTCCAAGCTTTTTAGTCAAGATGTACAAACCAATGGATTTAAAGGATTTGACAGGGTTTTACCTCAAAAGGCCAACAAAGAGCTTCAGGTTTTTGCTTACTTTTATCAGCAAAACGTAGCTCAGAATTATTTCCCTTCAAACGATTTTCTAAAAGGTCAGATAGTAGGTAGATTATTCGGAAACAACACCACTGTTACCAGCGACAGCCTTCATTCTTTATATGCAGAACAAAGATTGTTGCCTTTTTTAATCTATGCACCTAAAATTTTTGATAATAAAGTCACTCTTAGAACTTCTTTTGAAATTGATTGGACATGGGGAGACGTTGCTTATGGGACAGGTGGAAACTTTGGTTCTGCTATTTCTGCTGACCAGGTGAACATTCAAACGCAAAATGTGGAAGTTGAATTGATACCGGCCAAACATTGGACCGTAAATGTTGGACTTCAGCGTTTGTATGATACACCTCATGATTTGTACCGAACTGTTTTTGACAAGATGGCCAATACTTCCTACCGATTGGCTTATTGGGGAACAGATGGTGTCGGAATTTCTGTTCGGCGTGAGAGCGATTATTCTAAAATAAAAGCTGGATTTTACAAATTGTATGAAAACAATGTGGAACTTAACGATGATGTTACCCTATTCGAATTAAACGGTCAGATCAACCTCCACAGTAAATGGAATGTTGGTGCGAGTTGTTATTGGGTACATGATCGCTCATCAGGTAAAGGTGGTGTTAGCATTCTGGGTCAGGGATTTGCAAGTAATTTAGCAACATATAATGGCACTTTCCGATTTCCTCTCAACTCTGATTTATATAAAGCTGATGTATTTTGGTTGGGTAGTTATTTCAGTCGGAATGAAGATTTTATGATTGATAAATGGCTTTTATCCGGTTTTGTTAATGTAAATGCCGGCAGTATTTTGCAAAAAAATGCTGATAAAACATTCAGAAAAACAGCCGATATTCTTGGGGTCGGTGCCAACTTAAGAGTCGGTTACCGATATGGGCAAACAACCAACGATGCTGTAATGGCTGATATTTTATTTACATCCGGAGATGAAAATAGCCTTGATGATAAAAAATACTCCGGAGTTTTAACTGGCAATACATGGGGAAGTCCGGGGGGCATTTTTATTGGACATGGTGGATATTTGTTGTTCCCTCATGGGAATGTTGTAAATCGTTTTGTTGCTGCAGTTTCTGACATTTCAAATATGGGGCTCGGTGTTGCAGGTGGCACACTTAATTTAAGTCATGACTTTATACCCAATAAATTGCATACAAAAATTGGAACTGCCGCAGCATTAGCGCCTGTAGCACCGACGGGCGGAGGAAATTTTATGGGTGTTGAAATAAATGGCAAAGTTGGTTATGATTTTGGAGCTTTTTTGACTGTGGAGGCACATGCAGCATACCTCAGTTTAGGTGATTTTTATGATAGTTCAGTTGTAAACGGGGGCAGTTCGAACAGACCTGTGAACCCTTGGGTCGGATTTATTTGTTTGAAATGGTTAATATTTTAGTAAAATGAAAAATTTTCTGAAAATCTCGAGCATATTGATGTTATTACTTTCTAATTCTGCCTTGTTCAGCCAGGTCAAACAGGAAAGTTTGCATTCCATGCAGGATTTGGTTTATAAGTTTGATACAAAGAAAATATCATTGCAAGGCAATATCAATTTGGCCTATATAGATGAAGGTACTGGTAATGAAACCATTATTTTCATTCACGGACTTGGAAGTTATATTCCGGCATGGGATAAAAATGTCGAGTCATTGAAGGATTTTTATAGATGTATTGCCATTGATTTGCCAGGATATGGAAAATCTTCCAAGGAAAATTACATTGGCACCATGGATTTTTATGCGGATGTAATAAATGATTTTTGCCGACAAAAAAATTTACATAATGTAATACTTGCAGGCCACTCAATGGGTGGACAGATCAGCTTGACTACTGCTCTCAAGTACCCCGATTTGGTCAAAAGACTTATTTTGATTGCACCTGCAGGATTTGAAACTTTCAATAAAGGCGAGAAGCAATGGTTTAGGGACGTAATGACAGTAGATGGAGTCAGATTAACGTCCGTCGAAATTATCAAAACAAACCTGGCTTATAATTTTTATAAATTGCCAAAGGACGCAAATTTTATGATAAACGATCGTATCGCTATGCGAACCGCAGTAGATTTTGAAGCATATTGTTATAATATAGTGCAAAGTGTAAAAGGCATGGTGGATCAACCTGTTTTTGAGTTTTTGCCAAATGTAAAACAACCAACTTTATGTATATTTGGTGAAAATGATAATCTGATTCCAAATCGCTATTTAAACGGGGGTTTTACCCGGAAATATGCTATGAAAGGTGCAAGTAGGATGCCAAATTGCGAATTAAAATTGATAGGAAAGGCCGGTCATTTCGTGATGTTTGAAAAAGCAGAAGAAGTCAATTCCTTTATCCGAAGTTTTTTGAAGTGATGTTCCTCCGCAATAGTTTCATTTCATGACCAATATCATATAAAATCAAGTCATTCGTCATATTGATCTCTCAACGGTTTTTGTGACATTTGCATGATGAAAGACAAAATTAGACTTCCTGATACCAATTTAATTCAGAAATATAACCAACCTGTGCCACGGTACACTAGTTACCCGACTGTGCCTTTTTGGAAAGATAATCTTGACACAGAACGTTATAAAGTTGTTTGGAAAGAGCAATTTAACATCAGTAACTCGACAGAGGGAATAAGCATATACATTCACTTGCCATTTTGTGAATCCCTGTGCACCTATTGTGGATGCAACAAGAAAATTACTACGAATCACAAGGTAGAAATTGAATACATTGAAATGTTGAGGAAGGAGTGGTCCAATTATCTTAAACTCATGGGCCAAAAACCTGTACTTAGAGAATTGCATCTTGGAGGTGGGACGCCAACATTTTTTAGTGCAGAGAATTTGACAGAGCTTGTTCAAATGATATTAACTGAGGTTATCATCCATCCTGATCATGAGTTTAGTATTGAAGGTCATCCCAATAATACCACATTTGAGCAAATGCAAGCTCTGTTTAATCTTGGGTTCAGAAGAATCAGTTTTGGTGTCCAGGACAATGATCCAATAGTACAAAAAAGTATCAATAGGCTACAACCATTTGAAAATGTTATTAGAGTAACCGAACAGGCCAGAAATATTGGATTCGAATCTGTTAACTTTGATTTGATTTATGGGTTGCCAAAACAGAGTATTCTCGGAATGAAAGGCACCATTGAGCAAGTCCTAACATTAATGCCTGATCGAATAGCATTTTACAGCTATGCACATGTGCCATGGACTAGCAGAGGGCAGCGATTGTTTGATGAAGTTGATTTACCTGATGCTAAAACTAAACTTGAATTATACCTTCTGGGCAAAAAAATGTTGACAGAAGCCGGATATTTTGACATTGGTATGGATCATTTTTCACTTGGCAATGATACTTTGGTAAAAGCTTTTAATTCAGGAGGCTTACACCGGAATTTTATGGGCTACACAACTCAAAATACCTCTTTTCTTCTTGGGTTGGGTGTATCGAGCATTAGTGATACTGGAAATGCCTTTGCACAAAATCATAAATCAGTACATGAATACTATGAGTCAGTTGAAAAGTCAGAATTTCCTGTTTTTCGGGGATTTTTACTATCTGATGAAGATATCAAATTTAAAAAATATATATTGGACGTAGCATGCAAGGGTAGGGTGATTTTTGACACCCAAGACATGGAATTGCTACATACTAATTGTTTTCCTGAGCTAAAAATGCTTGAGAAAGACGGATTAATAATATTAGATGAATGCGAAATGAGTGTAACCGATATTGGAAGGCATTTTATCAGAAATATTTGCAAGGCATTTGACCTTTACTTGATGAGTGATAATGCAGTTTGCGAAAAACCTGTTTTTAGCAAATCGATTTAACCTTCAGGTAGAAAAACTAATCTTTTATTCAGGAAAACCTGAGTTAATCCATTTTTCTACTTTTGAAATATCACAATCACTTAGTTTAGTTCCTCCTTGAGGCATTGCACTGAATCCTGCCGTTCCTCTGAGAGCACCTAACATCCGTGACATAAGTGGGAATGACTTTGAGTCTGTATAGTTCGCTAAACTTCCGGAAACAGATCCGGAATTGTGGCAACCTGAGGCGGTACAACCGGAGAAAATTGTTTTAATTTGACCATTGTATGTCACAGCGGCATCATCACATGTTGAATTATCTTTTTTGCAGGATACAACCAAAAGAGAAATAAATAATATTGAAACCAAAAGTTTTTTGACCATCATGATTTTAAAAATTGTAGTTGAGTGTTTCTGAAAAGTAGTTAAACGAGTCCTCGTTGAAAATGTTCCTAAAATGAAAAGCCTCTAAATTTTTAAAATAGAGGCTTTTCATTTAGCTTAAAATTAACTATTTACATCCCATATCAAGTTTGGATTTTGTGTCATTATTTGGGAAGCAATTGCCGGACATCACAAATGAAGGCTTATATCTCAACAAATTTGGATCATACAATCCATTTTCAAGGAACTCTGTAAGATCTGTTACTTGAGAAGGGGTTAAACCAAGTGGTTTGAAAAGTGGATCTATTCTGTCTTGTGGAACGTCAGGATTCTCAGTGATAGCTAAATTAAAATACTCAACCACTTCACGCAAAGAATTTTTGCTTGCACCATGGAAGTAAAACCCTACATCCTTCATATTATAAAGCTGAGGTACTTTAAATTTGTAAAGATCTTCATCTCTAAGTGTAAATCCACCTCTACCTTTATTCCTTGCGTCATTTTCGTCGGTTCTGAAAACTTCGTGTCCACTTTGGAATAGATTTTTAACTCCCAGTGCTGCAAATCTTTGATTGTTAAAAGAAGGGCTGTTGTGACAGTTTACACAACCTGCTTTCCCAAAAAATAATTGAGCTCCTCTTTTTTGTTGCAGAGTCATGGCTTCAGAATTACCTTTTAGCCATTTTTGAAAAGGAGCCTCATTAGTTAAAATCGTTCTAAAATAAGCAGCAATTGCATTTGCGGCAATTTGAAGTGTATAGCGCTCGTTAACATGAGTATTCGGGAAAGCTTCATCAAACATTGGAGTATAACCCAATTTGTCTAAAACTTCTTTATTTATTACTTGGCGGTGGGTAATCAAGGCTCTGTGATTATTAGCCTCCAGTCCTTCAAGTCCTTCTTTGTTTATACCGGTGAGCGGATCTGTTACTCCCCAGGCATTATCTGTACCTACATTCATGCCATAAGATCCAAAGGCGCCGTTCCACAGGGCATTTCTAACATAGGTTAAATTTAGCATAGGTAGTGGACGTGCTCCTTGAGCATCAACCTCAGAACCCAAATATTGTGCATTCTTTTCTCTACCCTCACCCGTTACACCAAACCCAACTCCACCATCAGCGATGCCCTGAAATCTGCCTGCTGTGAAACTTTTTTCAGGAACATGGCAAGAACTGCATGAATAGGTAGTTAAAGAAACTGTTTTATTTGGGTTAAGACCAATTCCAGTTTCAAAAAATAACATTTTGCCTAAAGCTACTTTAGCTGCTGTTACCGGGTTTTTTGGATCTTGATTCGGTAAATTTGCATAATCAGTGCTTGATGGCATTATATACCAATCTAATTCACCTGTTTTGCTGTGTTCTTTGATACTTTCGATTAAAGCATTGTCAGCGGTAAGGTCAGTTACATCATTTTTACAGGAAAACAGGTAAAATACCATAGCAAAAATGACCAGAGAGGCGAGTTTTTTCATTAGAGTTTGTTCAATTTAGGATTATATAACGTGTGCAAAGTTATAATCTTGGAAGCATCCGCGCAATTAAAATTCTCTATTGTTGGTTTATTTTACCAAAATTAAATTTTGATAGATAAAACAAATGATCTTGTTTTTGTCTAAATTTTTATTGGTTTATAAACTTTGTTTTGAGAATTGAAAATTTAGCTCCAGAATATTTAGAAAAAGAACACACTTTGTTCTGGGTACTGCTTTTGCTAATTTCAATAATTGCTATTTATACAAAAACAACCCAGACCAAAATTTGGAGTGTAGGGGCAGGATAAATCTTCCCGACAAAATCTGGCACAGAACCTTCTGAAAAATATTTGTTCAGATCAATCCTTTAATACCTCTCTTGAAATTACCAGTTTCTGAATCTCTGAAGTGCCCTCACCGATTGTACATAATTTGGAATCTCTGTAAAATTTTTCAACCGGAAAGTCTTTTGTATAGCCATAACCACCAAATATCTGCACAGCATCCGTAGAGACTTCCACCGAAATTTCAGAGGCATAATATTTTGCCATTGCACCTTCTTTCGTCATTTTTTTACCTTGATTTTTTAGATCACCGGCTTGCCGAGTTAAAAGTTCAGCTGCTTCAATTTTAGTAGCCATATCTGCCAGTTTGAAACTTATTCCCTGAAAGCTTGATATTGGTTTTCCAAATTGATTTCGCTCTTTAGCATATTTGACTGATGCTTCATATGCACCCTTGGCTATACCCAATGCAAGTGCAGCTATGCTTATTCTTCCACCGTCAAGAATTTTCATGGCCTGAACAAAACCATCACCTTCTTTTCCTAAAAGCTGTGATTGATGAATCTTACAGTTATCAAAAATTAATTCAGCAGTCTCAGAGGCCCTCATTCCAAGCTTGTTTTCTTTCTTTCCTCCACTAAAACCTGGTGTTCCTCTTTCTACAATAAAAGCACTCATTCCATGACTATCAAGCAATTCACCAGTCCTGACAATTACCACAGCTACATTTCCTGAAATACCATGGGTGATCCAACTTTTTGTTCCATTGATAATGTAGTATTCTCCTTCTTTTTTAGCAACACATTGCATTCTTCCGGCATCACTGCCTGTGTTTGGTTCTGTGAGCCCCCAAGCGCCTATCCACTCACCTGATGCAAGAAGCGGAAGGTATTTTTTCTTTTGTTCTTCGTTTCCAAATGCCATTATGTGCCCCGTACATAGGGAGTTGTGTGCAGCTACTGAAAGACCTACTGAACCGCAAACTTTGGCTATTTCTCCGATTATGGTAATATACTCTTGATAGCCTAGTCCTGAACCACCATATTGCTCAGGCACAAGAACACCTAAAAAACCATGTTTACCAAGATTGTGCATTGTTTCAACCGGAAAAAATTGAGATTCGTCCCACTCCATTACATGAGGGCGAATATAAGTTTCAGCAAAGTCTTTTGCGCTTTGTTCAATCATTTTCAAATTTTCGTTATGGTTAGTCATGGTTTAATTTTTTACAAAGTTAATTCGATTTAAAAATCTATTTATTATAATCGTATAATCCTTTCCAATTGTTTATAAGTTGTTCTAATATTTTCTGTTCAGAGGTGTTTTTGCCAGGTGTGTAGATGATTTTCCCAGTCAATTCATCCGGCAAGAAATCGGATTGAACAAAATTGCCTTCAAATCCATGTGCATATTTATAATCCTTTCCATAATCAAGTT
>JAEUUM010000325.1 GCA_016787375.1 Saprospiraceae bacterium | reverse complement strand
GGAGTATCGATAACCCTTCTGGCTCCAAATTCATCCAACATACCTTTGCTTACTTTATAAGCCCCATCATATTCTGCCACTTCCTCCCCCATTAAAAAAACAGAATCATCTCTTCGCATTTCCTCAATCATGGCCTCACGAAGCCCATCTCTTAGTAACATCTTTAATGCCATAGTTGTAAAAGTTTTAACAAAGTTACAATTTATAGTTTTAGTTCTGAATGCGTTCTGCAAAAGTTTTTGATATATTTTTCACATCCAGTCCACCAAAATTACCTGAAGACATCCACAATAAAACAGAATCATTTAAATCCTGCCCCTCCAAAAAATGTATAATATCCTGATTATCTGTACATACAAGTAAATCAGGTATGTTGAATGCATGAATAATCTCTCCCGGATCTATCATTTTCATTTTTTTCATTTCCAATGTATGAGGATTAAAATAAACAATAGCTACATCCGCCATTTTCATGGTATTTTTATATTGCTCAAGAAAATCAGAGTTAAGGCTACTGAATGTATGAAGTTCATAAATAGCAATCTTTTTATAATTCGGGTGACGGTTTGATATAGCCTCAACAGTACTTTTGAGTTTTGAGGGAGCATGGGCAAAGTCAAGGTATGCAACAAAATTGTTTTTTGAGACAATTAATTCCATCCTTTTACCCGCCCCTGTGAAAGACATGGCAGCTTCGAGTATTTTTTCACCAGACAAACCTAACTTCCTGCATACATGATAAGCTGCTTGAAAATTCTCCAAATTATGTTTACCAAAAAAATGAATAGGATAACGACCATTTTTTTCGTCCAAAAGAACAACTTTGCCGGTTGAGTCAATCTGGTGTTTATATGCTTCATATGGCACAAGGTTAATCATTTGCTGATCATCATTAAACATTTGACTAAGGTGCTCATCTTGTTTATAGTAAATCAGAGTGGCACCCTTAGGCAGTGTTTTTATAAATAATTTGAATGTTTCAAGATAATCATCAAATACAGGAAAAACATTAATATGATCCCAGGCAATGCCTGTAATCACTGCAATATCCGGATGATAATGCAAAAATTTTGATCGTCTATCCAAAGGAGAAGTCAGGTATTCATCTGCTTCTAAAACTGCAATTGGTGCATCTGAAATACTAACCATGGTGTCAAAACCTTCAATATTACTGCCAATTAGATAATCAAATTTAATGTTGTTTGTTTTTAGAATATGAGCTACCATTGAAGTGGTAGTGGTCTTTCCATGGCTACCGGCAATTGCAACCCTTACTTTAGTGGAATAACATTCGCCAACAAACTCTGGAAAACTCTGAACTTTTAAACCTAATTCAATCGCTTTTTGTAATTCAGGATTGTCTTGCTTTGCATGCATACCCAAAATAATGAGATCAATATCCTCGGTGATCTTTTCGGGAAACCATCCCATTTCAGCTGGCAGAAGTCCTCTCTCAAGCAGGCGTTCTTTTGAGGGTGAATTTATCTCGTCATCTGAACCAGTGACCTCATTGCCTAAATTATGCAGTGCCAAAGCCAAATTATGCATTACAGCTCCTCCTATTGCTATCAGATGTACTTTCATATTAGGATAATTGTTAAATAAGTTTTAATTTTGCAGACGATTTAGTATAAATTGATTTAAAACAAAATAATTAAGATTTTAAATACGTTACATCATCAATAAAACACATTACTCATGAAAAATAAATCGGTTAAAAACTTACTTTCTTTAGCAGTTATACTGTTTGCTTTCCTTACTCTCTCTTCTTGTAATAGAGGTACAGGGTGTCCAAATAATTTTTCAATCAAATCTGTAGCAAAAGTAGTTTCTATTTTTTAATTAGTATGGAAACTTTTCCGTGGAACGAACTAAGATCTGATGAAGAATTAGTTAAGTTATCTGAAGAATCATTCGACTTTCCTGTCATGATATTCAAACACAGTACACGTTGTAATATTAGTTCGATTGCAAAATACAGGATTGAATCGGATGCATGTAGTTTAGACAAATCTGTGAAATTTTATTATTTGGATTTAATTGCTCACAGACACATTTCCTCAAAAATTTCTGAATTATTTAATGTGCATCACGAATCTCCTCAAATTTTGGTTATCAAAAATGGAGATTGTATCCTCGATTCCAGCCATTTAGACATTCAAATTGATGAAGTTAAGGAGGTACTTAGTATTTAATGTCGCAAAACTATACTTCTGAATCATTCCAGGTTTTTAAAACCAAAGATGGTAGCAACAGCATACAAAACATAGTGCTTGGAGATACCTACCATTCTGTTCATGGTGCCTTTCAAGAAAGCCAGCATGTTTTTATTGAAAATGGTTTAAAACTTGGCTTTTACAATAATAAAAAAAGTCTAAATATCTTAGAACTGGGATTTGGTTCCGGCTTAAATGCATTACTGACTCTTAACAATTGTGATAGTCAAATGCATGCTGTTAGATATGTAACGTTGGAAAAATTTCCAATACCAAAAGAACTGGCTAATAAATTGGACTACCACCTCCTATCGGGATTAAATAATTATTTAGAAGATTTTCAAGTTTTGCATGAATGTGAATGGAACAAATTTGTTTTAATTTCTAAGTTTTTTGAATTCAAAAAGGTACTCATCGATTTTAATGAATATACCCCGGATTCAACTTTTGATATCATATATCATGACGCTTTTGCTCCTCAAACTCATGAAGAGGCATGGAATGAAGAATTTTTAAGGAAATGTCACAGTTGGCTAAATCAAGGAGGATTTTTAATTACTTATTGTGCAAAGGGTGATTTCAAAAGGACATTAAAAGCTTGTGGCTTTGAAGTTGAAACACTGAAAGGGCCTATTGGCAAACGAGAAATTACAAGAGCGTTTCGTCAACCTTTGTAGTTAACAGCTTTTGTCATGAAATTATTAAAATCCAGACCTGCCTCCAAACCTTCTTTGAGTTTTTGCATTAATTTGTCATCCAGTAAAATACTGGAATCAAATGTTTTCATGTAATAATATTGCTTTTTCAAAATTAATGGAAACTCTTTTTCTAAACCTTTAAGGTTGCCAGTAAGTTTTTTGTTCTCCTCACCCTGTATTTTACCATAAAAAGATTTGAATTTATTCGCTTCAATGATACTGATAAAATCATTGTAATTTTCTGCAATAAACTCCCTTACTAAAGGAAGCATCTTGTTGTCAATAAAGTATGCGCCACCACCAATAAATACTGATTTATCCGAAAAGTCAATGTAAAATGAAGGCTTATGGTTTCCCTTGGTTCCATCTTCTGATAGCACAGCTGAAGCATGGGTCTTATATGGTGATTTATCTGCTGAAAACCTTACATCTCTGTTTATTCTGAATACGCATTTTTTAGGATCAGGTAAAATTAAAGGAGAGATGGAATTTAAAACTTGTAAGGCATCTATAACAAAATTTAAAAAAGGCAATTTTACAACGCTTTCATATCGAGATTTTTGCTCATCAAACCAAACCTTATTGTTATTCTCCCCCAACTCTTTGAAGAAATCAATAAAATCATGTGTGAAATAGACTTTTTTCATTGTTTGCCAATTTTTGATTTAGTATTTTTTTTCATACCATTTTTTAATTCTGAAATAACTTCAGAGAAATTATTAAACTCTCTTCGGTAGCTAATTCCTATACCAGATCGATTCTTTCGGCCTCCTTCCAGTGATGGCTCTGTGCGCTGATAAACCCTCACCTTTAATCTGTTATCGGGTGTTAAAGCATAGGTTACCTCTAAATCTCCGGCAAAATAGGTTTGATTATTAACCGTAGAGCTGGCATTTGTACCCACATTACCTCCTATATTTATTGAAAGTCTATCTGCAAATAGATTGTTTTTCATCCGGAGTTGAAATTCACTGGTGGAGAAAGGATTAACTGTTGAAGCGTCATAAACGTTATAACCTACTACAAGATCAATACCTGAAATAACACCATTTTCTTTAATAAAATCTGAAAACAATTCGGTTAAATATCCAGACAACTGATTCGACATCAGCTCTGAAAGGGTATTAATTGAAGTAAGATATTGGGTACCTTGAAATCCATTATTTGGTGGTATAAATGTTTTGGTTACAATCAATGCCATAGCTTGCCGATTCATCTCGTTCTGATCTTGCCTTACAATTCTCAATTTTGAATCAATGTAATTACGCAGAATTGGTGAGATATTTGGGAAATTTAGATCCAATTTAATATTTGGACTAAGTAAACGACCAGACAAAGACAAATCTAAGTCAACCTTCGTTGTATTTCGAGCCTCTGTAATCGCATTATTATCTGCGCCTAGATATTCAATAATAAAATTATAAGGAGAAGTATAAAGATCTCTATATGATGCTGTTAAGTTAATTTCGCCCTCATAAGGATCACCGGCCCATCGCACAATACTTCCTTGTGAAATGCTAAAAGGTTTATTGACCAGATTTAGCAGCGTAAATAAATATTCTCCAGATTGTATTTCGTAATCACCAAACATTGTAAACTCACCGGTACGTGTAAATGCAAGCTGTATATTTCCTTTCCCAAAACCTTTTATGTAATCACCTGCTTGTGGGTCAAGGATAATCTGCATGAGGGCATCTTCTGTAACGGT
>JAEUUM010000322.1 GCA_016787375.1 Saprospiraceae bacterium | reverse complement strand
TGTGAAGATGTAGCTCCATTTTTCATGGTGTACAAAAAACAGTCACCACATGGATTGCATACTGCTGGAGGACAAAGTGTCTCAAGAACATAATCAGAAATAGCTCCATCCCATCCGTCAATAACAATGTAATAATCTTGTCCTTTTACAGCTTGAAATGTTACAGATTCATCCTGACCGCCAGGATTGTGACTTACTTTGGCCGGGTTTCCACATCCTGAATTGATATCACAATCATCAAGAATAAAGAGATCAAGATCATCATTAAGATCATACAAAGAAACCGTGACTGGACCATTCTCTGTTGCAACAAACCTGTAAACTTTCTCAGGAGCGGTGTATTTGGAACCTGATGAACTTAAGTAACAATTGTTGTAACCGTTAGAGACACTAACCCCGTCAGCATTCGTGCTATAGATGACATCACAGCATTTAATGTCCGGAAAATCTGGACAATTCCATGTTCCACCACAGTTAACTTCTATATTGCAAAATGCGAGATCTCCTGATCCGGAACAATCATATTCTGCAATAAAATAGGTTGATTTTAGAAATGTTGAGGCAGGAACATTCGTAAAGCAAAAGTTTGACCCTACTTTGGCTCCCTTCTGTAATACAGTACAACCATTTACAAGAAATATCTCTTTTATTAAATCAGGGCAATCTGTCTCTATGCAAAGACTAGGTTCAAAGGCACCCTCATAAAAAAACTTTCTTTCAGGGAGTGGATAGGTACCGGAGAATGGCGGGTAGAAATCGATATCACCAGAACCATTCGAATTACACTTAAAAGGATCCCAGCAAATAAATTCTTCTATAAACGATGCTTTTTGCCCCTCTAAAACAAGAGTGGGTCCGCTACTTCCACATTTAATATTGTTGGGACTTTTTAAATCCTTACATGGTGCAAATTCGGTAATGCCATTAACACACAAGGCCCAGTTGGAGACATCTCTTTTTGATACATTAAGTCTTATTTTCCATCCAATATCATTAAAAATGCCATCAGATTTAAACGTAAAAACTACTTCACCACCGCATATTGGATAAACATCTCCGTCATTTTGAACGAGATCACAAATTTGGGTGGTGTAATCATTTGAACAAGATTGAAACGGCTGATCAATTTCCAAATAATCATATACGCACCCATCATTGTTCATATCAATCAACTCCACCTTGTATGAAAGGTCGTAACCTGACGGCACCTTGAAAGTAATTTTAGAATTATTGATATTATCCGAATAATTGGCATTTGCGCCCCCATCATCGTAATAATAATACACACCATTTACAGCCGGCAGATTGACAGTTTGACTTCCTGATTTGGGATGATTGTAATTTTGGGAAATGACTTTAAAATTTGTTAAAATCATCAAAAACAATAAAATGATTTTTCCGAGTTTTGGTTGGTTAGTTTTCATAGTGGGTCAGGTTAAAAAATTATTTTGATCTGCGTAAAATACTTATGGATATACTTGTAAAATTATATTCCAAATTCTGTACATAAAATATAACTTTTGTTACACTCTTTCGTTATTTCTCCAAATAATAACCGCTTCAATTCGATTATTTGCCTCAAGCTTCTTTAATATCTTATGCACATGTTGCTTCATAGTGCCTGTTGAAATGCCCAGCTCTTCAGCTATTTCCTTGTAAAGCTTTCCTTTTTCAAGTTCTTTCAGAATTTGAACTTGTCTTGCTGTTAGTTCAGATGTTGATTGTCTCATTCCTTTTCTTAGCAGTATTATTTAAATAGAAATAGAAATAGAACTCGTATACTTTGTGAGTCATCTTTCATACTATTATTGTAAGGGTCAAAAAAAGTAAACCATGTTTCCCAAATTTTTTTTCAAAAAAATGGATGGACTGATGTCGAGCAAATATTTCTTGATATTTGCTGAATATATTTTACTTTCGTTATTGACAAATTTGAGATCTGAATTTTTAGTACATGACATTAGCTGAATTCATTCATGATAGCAAACAAAACCATGCTTTGTGTTTGGAAGCTGCCTATCATGCCAATCTTACAATTTGTACAAGCTGGATCATCAAATCTTACGCTAAAAGCAAGGATGAAGCCAAAGACTTATTTATAGAAGCAATGGTGATTTTAAGTGAAAACAATTTCAAAAACAGAATCGAGCCCACCCAAACACTTTTATCGACTTATTTGCTGGCTATATGTAAAAACCTGATCCGACAAGCTGACAGAAATAAGAAATTCCAGAAGGTAGACTTAGAAAATCTACCTGAAGTAGCGGGTGCAGAAGAGTTTGAGGCATTTGGATTTGGCAATGAAACACAGTTAAAAAGCCTGCAAGATTCACTCGAAAAACTTGGCCATCCATGTAATACCATCATTCGCGAATTTTACTTTAACCAAACACGGCAGGAAAAAATAACGGAAATGCTGGGTTACCAAAATGTAGATGTGACAAAAACCATGAAATATAAATGCCTGGGAAGGTTAAAAGATATTTTTTTTAAAATGTACAAACAGTCTTGATGTACCAGTTAAACCAAAAAGAAATCGAACTCATTGAGGCCTACCATCTGAACAATATTTCAGAAGAAGAAAAAATCATGTTAACTAACAGATTGGTCAATGAACCTGAGTTTCGAACGGCATTTGAGGAATTTACATCTTTACTTTCGGCAATGGATGCTCAAAGGCGCCTTCAAACAAGAAAGTTTTTAAAATCAATTGATCAGAAAAAAAATACTAAAATTGATGGGCCTACAAAAAATAATCTGCTTTGGATGATTCTCGGTATTATCATCTGCGGATTGATATTTGTCATAGTCCGTTCCAAGAAACAAGTCAAGAATGATATAAAGGAATTGAAAACGGATGTAAATAGTACCAAGGAAAATGATACAACTCTTATAAAAAAAGACTCCCAGACTTTTCAAAATAAAACTTATCCTCTGGCTGAAGCAAACCAGGCCACCCGTCTTAAAATATCTTCAAAATATTACCAAACCCCTGAATTCGGCACAGTTCGATCATCAGAAAAAGATTCAGTCAAAACAAAACTGATCAGGTTATATTATGAAAAACAATACTCAGAAATAACCAAGATATACCAAAATACAAAAACTGCTGATCCGGAAATAAAGCTGCTTATCGGCACTGCTTATTACCATCAAGCTAAATGGAGAAATGCAACAAGCATTTTTACGGAGATACAAAAGGATGGAGGACTCCATGATGAAGCTGAATGGTATAGTTTGTTATGCTATCTGAATGACACTGATCAAGCCAATAAATTCAAAAGCTTAGCACGCAAGATCAGGTCAAACCCTGACCATTCATTCTACAATGAAACACTGAGTCTTCTCAGCGATATCAAGAATAAAAAGATCACTCTTTATATACCAGATTAGCATCACCGTGGAGTACGAAAGCAGACCAGTAGTAAGGGTGTTTAAACCTGCCCTTGGCTTGCATGAGGTAATTTCTCTTGGCTAGGGTAAGCGCTTGCCCATTTGATTTACCGGACACATACTGCTTGTAAAATTCAGTAATTAACTGCGAGGCAGCAACATCATTTATTTCCCAAAAAGTTGAAATTACAGATCTTGTTCCGGCAAGGGCAAACCCTCTTGAAATAGAAAAAACACCTTCTCCACTGATATTTTTACCTACATTGGTTTCACAGGCAGATAATACCACCAGCTTGGCCGGTATCAGCATCTTCTCTATTTGACTCACCCAGAGTTTATTGAGAATTCCGGTATCAGCAAACATGATGTAGGCATCATTTAATTCCTTAAAATTGGAATAGGCATGGGTAGCTAGATGTATAATACCTGCATTGGCAGCCTTTGAATTGAAATTTTGGAGTGTTGCCTTATTCTTATCAAAATGCGTCCCCTTGATATAAGCATTCACTTGGAGTGCCTCTTTCAGCGAATGTTCCAAAGGAATTGCTTCTGTTCTTATTTGAGGCTCAGCTGAAGCTACAGGATCTGCGGAATGGACTGAAAACGGTGAAAAAACGAAATTCTCAGAATTTAACTCCTTATGATAATTTACTTTTGGTCTGGCCGTAAAATCATAAGTAAACTCATACTTTTGAAGTAAATACGTCAATTCAGTTGGGTCTGCATTATTTTTCTTACGCCTGGCAAGCGCCTCAAAAGGCAAACCACTCAGGCTACCTGACGGGATAATTTTTATTTTAGATTTAAGGTATGACTCAACTGGTCTTATCAATGCATCGTATCCTTTATTTAGGTCTTCCAACATTTCAACTTCTTTTTTTGAAAAATTGGGTTGATTTAAATAGTTGATTATTGATAAAATATCAGTTGATGTGAATTTATGCCTAGAGAACAAAATAGTATCCTGACTCACCAAAACTGAATAAATGACCGTGTCAGTCTGATAGAAATTCAATACACTTTCATCTGATTTCAACGATCGCCGGAGTTCATGCACAGGATAAATTTTCTCATTAAAGACTCTATTATAAAATTCCGGATATCGTTCTTCAATGCGACTGACTGTGGCATCAAGTTCATCTTGTGCAATTTTAATTTTATCAGCCATCACTTCAATTTGTTGCTGATCGAGGGTTTCGGAAGTTCTCAAAACTGCATGATGGGCTTTTTCGTAATCGGCAATATTGGATTTTAATGTAAAACTTTTCAATATCAAAGAATCAAGTTCAGCCCGGATACCCAAAAGCGATTGAAGTCCAAGGTTTAAGTTTAACTGGGCGGACTTGGAAGATTCAATCAGGAACCAGACCAATTCCATTCTTGCAGAATCAGAGAAATTCAGATCCGCATTTGATAGAAGTTTCAAACAAATCTCCC
>JAEUUM010000315.1 GCA_016787375.1 Saprospiraceae bacterium | reverse complement strand
TCAAAATCAGCTTGATAATGTTCAATTTTATCGTACAAAGTGTATGCTTTTCGAGCGATTTTGTGGTCAGCTTTCTTGCTTTGCTCCATGAGCGAATTGGCTTCCTGATAAAGATCAGCTACAATGTGTTTTGTGGTTAATTCATTGATTTGATTGGTATTTATTAAATTGAAATGGGCAGAGTAACCATTTGCATCATTCAATGGCAGAAAAGCTTTGATGAGGTTTTGACGAGCTGCGATGTTTTGGTTAATCCGCAACACCTTTTCATTGTTTCTCCAGTCATTAGATACACTCAATGATTTGATTAAGTTCAGATCCTTTTCATTGGCCTTGTTAAATGCATTTTCAATCAGGGCGACAATCTTAGGATCTTTTAAATCCTTGCCACGAAGTTTTTTGGCTCCTTTTTTAATTGCCTCATCATATCGGCCCTGATCTGCAAGTTCTTTGATTGAAGTACAAGCATTAAGAAAAAGGAACAGAAGACTGATTGTAAAAATTCTAGCTTTCATAATACTTCAATTTAAATGGTTATTGATAATAGTCGAAAATAGCATAAATACAACCTTGTGTTCAAGACAGAACCTGTTAATGCGTGGTTAATTTTAGTTAAAAAAATATTGGGTAGTTAAGATTCGTTAAAATTCGGGTTTTGGCTAACCAAGATTAGCTATTATTTTAATCAAATAGTTCAGGATTCGCTTTTACATATTCTCCTATCCCTCGGGTGTTTAGGTGATGAAGGTCGTAAAATAGATGTGGATCAGAAATGCTTTGGCTGTGATCGTAAAATTCCACACCATTGATTGTTTCCAAAAAATTCACCAGTTGATTTCTACCCGGTTCGATGCCGAGTAAAGTCGGAGGTAGCACGAGTGTAACAGAAATGCCCTGTGACTGAAGATCTTCTATGAATTTTTTAAATAATGCAGCATACTTCTCGAAATTTTCACGTTTAAGTCCATCCAGATAATTGGCCTTGTTTTGCTTGCTGATGAGTGATGTATCGACTTTTTGAAGATATTTTAGATTGGGTTGGCTTGAAATAGGCCTAGCAAACAGATAGGATGGTTTGAATTTAGATTTCAGATAATTGATAATTGACCCGGCGCTCAAACCTGATGACAAAGCAAGTTTTAGTACTGACGGGCTAAATGGTTCATCTTCAAGGCAGTAATTTTCTTCATTCCACTTTTTACTGAAGAAAACCCACGGATCAACAAAATATATCACGCGTTTAGTATGGTTTCCCCTTAGAGTAAAATGCTTCCATGCCATCAAATTGGGCAGTAACCCACCATGTCCCAATCCCTTTGACAAATTGAAAAACGAATGCTTAGTCATTTTAGACACGAGTTGATGATTACCTGATCTGGAAAACTCTCGCGCATGCGAAGTTCCCATTATTACAAAATCGTAATTCCGGTTTTCTTGAACAGCCGAAAAACTTGCTTCGGTTGTCCAGTTTGTGCGTTCGAATTTGGGTTCAATTATTTTCACAATGATCAAACCAATGAACAACAACATCAAGTTGATGATTAAGAAAATTCCAATCCTTGTTAGTGTTTTTTTCATCATCAGAACACAAAGTAAATGAATTGTTTTTCACCAAATTGACCAAATAACAAAATGCACCAAACCACCAAACTATAAACTGCCCAGCGAACATAAACCGGCTTTTGAGAAAACCACTCCAAGAGTATTTTTTTCTCTAATAAAATCTCAATAATAATAAGCAGAACGATGAAAAAAGCAGCCGAAATTGAATCTTTGCTTTGAATAATTTGTCTAAGATCTGCGGAAAAATGTGTAAAATCCGTCAAATTTGAAACTGAAATTTTTGCACGGTTCATATCAGGTGCAGCAAAAAATATCCAGCTAAAAGTAATAAGTGCGAAAGTTTTTATTCTTAAAATCCAGGAAGGCAAAAACAACTTCCATTCACGAAACCCCGATTTTGCCCAAAGAAATTCAAGAGCTATATACATGCCGTTCAGCCCACCCCAAATAACAAATTTCCAATCTGCCCCATGCCATAAACCACTGATGATAAAAGTAATGAGTAAATTAAACAGAATTCTCATCAATTGTTTTTTGTTGCCGCCCAACGGAATGTACACGTAGTCTCTGAACCAGGTAGATAATGAAATATGCCATCGCCTCCAGAACTCTGTAACAGAGCACGACAAATAGGGCCTTTTGAAATTTACCATCAATTCAAATCCCATCATTCTTGCTGCACCCCGGGCTATATCGGTATAGCCTGAAAAATCGCAGTAGATCCTAAATGCGAACATGATGCTGGCCCATACTATCGCAAGTGTACCGTATTGTTGTGGACTGCCGAAGACCTGATCAGAAACGATTGCTGCCCGGTCGGCTATTACCAATTTTTTGAAAAATCCCCATAGCATGAGTCTAAGTCCTGAAATGAATTTTACAGAATCAAAATACTTTTTATCGTGAAATTGATGGAGCATATTTTGTGGTCGTTCGATGGGGCCGGCAACCATTTGAGGGAAAAACATGACATACAAGGCATATATC
>JAEUUM010000291.1 GCA_016787375.1 Saprospiraceae bacterium | reverse complement strand
AAAAAAGTTTAAACAAATTATAAGGATCATTCCAAATACCATAGCAATAATATAAAAAACTGTTCTTCATGTTTGAAGCTTTCGTATGATTTGACCAGAAAGCAATGCAGTTAAACCAATTTGATTTACCAAACAGTCAGTAATTTTACGATCAAAAATTCTATACAACCAATTTGAAAAACTGTTTAGCGGAGAGATAAATACAGCATTATATGCCTCATCAACATAAAATTTATTTGAGATAGCTCTAGCCCAAAACCCTTGCTCATTTTGTCGGGGTACATTGTTTTGTTTGATAAAATAATTGTAGGTAAAATATATTATAATAGCCAACAATAAAACTGATACTCCCATGAGACCATATTCGAAAGCATGTGAAACTTCTGACTCTGAAATTTTAACAACACCGCCTAAAAGCTTATTTAGAAAATGTGGCATGTGAAAAACCTCCGGAAATCCTAAAAATCCCCCAAAAGCAGATAAAATTGCGAGTATAATAAGTGGTAATGTCATTGAGAACGGAGATTCATGCAAATGGTGTTCTTGCTCATGTGTGCCTCTAAATGTCCCGAAAAAGGTTAAAAAATATAACCTGAACATATAAAAGGCAGTTAGTACGGATGTGACAGCTAAAAATACAAACATCCAAAAAGATTTTGAATAAACATTTGCCAAAACTTCATCCTTGGAAAAAAATCCGGCTAGCGGAGGTACGCCTGTAATGGCTAGGGTACCAATTAAAAAGGTGAGATGTGTAATCTTTAACTTTGATTTTAAGCCACCCATATTTCGAATGTCTTGTTCACCACTCATAGCATGAATCACGCTTCCTGATCCTAGAAATAAAAGTGCTTTGAAAAATGCATGTGTTGTTAAGTGAAACATGCCAGTAACGAATGCCCCTGCACCGAGAGCAGCAAACATAAAACCAAGCTGACTCACAGTAGAGTAGGCTAAAACTTTTTTGATATCATTTTGACGAGTGGCAATTATTGCGGCAATTAGAGCCGTACAAACTCCAATACTTAAAATAATGTCCATTGTAAAAGGAGCAGCTAAAAATAATCCATTAAGTCTTGTTATCATGTAAATACCTGCGGTTACCATTGTTGCAGCATGTATCAAAGCAGATACTGGAGTTGGGCCTGCCATGGCGTCAGGTAACCAAGTGTACAATGGTATTTGAGCACTTTTACCTGTTGCCCCAATGAATAGTGCGAAAGTTATTAAAGTTACTATTGCTGCTCCAACCGGTATCGATTTAGCAAGTTCGTTTAATGCAACGTATTCGATGGTATGATAATGAAATATACATAAAAATATACCGATTAAGAAACCCAAGTCACCGATTCTGTTCATTATGAATGCTTTCTTTGCCGCGTCATTGTTCTCATGCTCTTTAAACCAAAAACCAATAAGTAAATAAGAGCATAGCCCAACACCTTCCCAACCAATAAAGGTCATAAGTAAATTAGAACCCATTACCAATATCAACATAAAGAAAATAAACAGATTCAAATAAGCAAAAAACCGGTGGTATCCGTCATCATCATGCATGTAGCCGGACGAGTAAAGATGAATGAGAAATCCAATTCCAGTGATAATAGACATCATTAGAAAGGACAAATTGTCTATGAGGAAGCTAAAATTAATGGTAAAATTGGATGTTTCAATCCATTTGAAGTAAGTATAGTCCAAACCATGTTCGTATACAGAGCTTTGAGACCAACCATAAACAACCAAAAGAAAACTTAATAAAACAGTCAATTTGCCAATCCAACCTGAGATTGATTTGGACATTGAATTACCCCAACTGATATTGATGAGGAAGCCAATTAAAGGTAAAAGAGGAATAAATAGGAAAAGTGATCTCATTTTAATTTGCTATATTTTCAATCGTTAGATTACCATTTAAGATTTTGAAGCTTTTCAATGTCAATTGAATTTACGTTCCTGAAAACCATGACTAAAATTGCCAATCCAACTGCTACCTCTGCTGCGGCAATAATCATAATAAAAAAGACAAATGTCTGACCTGCAGGATTTTGGGAATGAGCAGAAAATGCAACAAGCATAAGATTGATTGCATTTAACATCAACTCAATACACATAAACATTATGATGGCGTTTCTTTTAAGAAGAACTCCCAAAACTCCTATTGAAAAGAGTATGGTGCAAAGTGTAACGTAGTGACTTACTGACAAAATTTGTATGGTTTCGTTCATAATTAATCAATTTCTTTTTTAGCCAAAAGTATAGCTCCCACAATTGCAGCAAATAATAGAATTGAAGAGATTTCAAAAGGTAAAAGATAAGTGGAGAACAGCTCTTTTCCAATCGATTGTACAGTGCCCTGGTTTGATAATGGAGTAACTGACAGAGTGGTTAGTTCGGCTGTACGGATTGAAGCTGTTAGTGCGAGCATCAAAGCTCCTCCACCTATGACGCACGCAAATTTTACCCAAGTGTCCTTTTCAAGCGTGTTTTGCTGGTTTAAGTTTAGCATCATTACAACAAAAAGGAATAAAACCATTATTGCGCCGGCGTAAACTATAATATTGACAATTGCTAGAAATTGTGCGTTTAGTAGAATATAATGACCAGAAATAGCAAAAAAACAAGTTACCAGATATAATACACTATGTACGGGGTTTTTGGACAAAACGACCATTAAGGCGCAAAATATTGCAATTGCTGATAATATATA
>JAEUUM010000290.1 GCA_016787375.1 Saprospiraceae bacterium | reverse complement strand
TTAATGAGTTGAAAGACAAATACCTCAGGCTTGTGGCTGAATTTGATAATTTCAGAAAACGTACTGCCAAGGAGAGGATTGAACTTGAACAAGTGGCGTCAAAAAACATGGTAACAGCATTGCTTCCGGTTCTTGACGATTTCGAGAGAGCACGCAAGATTGCAGATGAGGATAACAGCCCCGAACCTTTTAGTGAGGGCGTAAGATTGGTGTACACCAAACTTAATCACACCTTACAAAACAAAGGTTTGAAACCAATGGATTCTGATGGGCAAATTTTTAACCCGGAAATGCACGAGGCGATCACAGAACTTGACCTGGGTCCCGATAACACCGGCAAAATTATAGATACAGTTGAAAGAGGTTATACCCTGAATGATCATATTATTAAATATGCAAAAGTCGTAGTCGGTAAATAATTAATACAACAACACCATCCTCCTGAAGGATAAATATATATGGCAAAAAGAGATTATTACGAAGTACTGGGTGTTCCAAAAAATTCGGATGAAACAACCATTAAAAAGGCTTATCGTAAGGTTGCAATGCAATTTCACCCGGATAAAAATCCCGGTGATAAAGCAGCCGAAGAGAAATTTAAAGAAGCTGCTGAAGCATACGACGTGTTAAATGACCCTGATAAAAAGGCGCGTTATGATCGTTATGGTCATGCCGGTGTAGATCCAAATATGGGTGGAGGGTACGGTGCAGGAGGAGGCATGAATATGGATGACATTTTCCAAAATTTCGGTGATATTTTTGGTGAAGATAGCCCGTTTGAGTCATTTTTTGGAGGAAGTCGTGGAGGAGGCCAGCGTCAACAAGGTCAAAGAGGTAGCAATCTTAGAATTAAAGTCAAAATGACCCTTGAAGAAATTGCAAAGGGAGTTACTAAGAAGATAAAAGTACGTAAGCAAGTTAATTGTACAACATGCAAAGGTTCGGGTGCAAAAGATGCACAAAGCTCCACCACTTGTTCGACTTGCAGAGGTTCTGGATATGTAAGGCAAATTAAAAACACATTTTTGGGTCAGATGCAGACAACCACCACCTGCCCAACTTGCAACGGAGCAGGTCAAGTAATAACTGCATTTTGTAATACTTGTAAAGGTGATGGCAGAACCTGGGCTGAAGAAACCATTGACATTGAAATTCCAGCAGGTGTTGAAGACAATATGCAGTTGTCAATGCGCGGAAAGGGAAATGTTGGCCCCAAAGGTGGACCTTCCGGTGATTTGTTAATCAATATTGAGGAAATCGCTCACGAATATTTAACCAGAGATGGTATGAATCTGGCCTTCGAGCTTAATCTTAATTTTGCTGACGCAGCCTTGGGTACAAGTGTTGAAGTTCCGACTATTGAAGGTCGAGTGAAAGTTAAAATCCCTGCCGGAACACCTGCAGGAAAAGTATTAAGACTTAAAGGCAAAGGGCTCCCATCTGTTCAAGCTTATGGAACAGGTGATCAATTGATTTATGTTAATATTTGGACACCAAAAGAACTAACAGCTGAAGAAAGAGCTTTGCTGGAAAAGATGAAAAATATGCCTAACTTTCAGCCGAAAAGTGATAAATCCGAAAAGGGATTTTTTGACAGGATGAAGGATATTTTCAGCTAAACCTTTTAAATTAAATTTTTTGAAATTTATTCAGTTTATATTCATATCATTTTTGGTACTCTTCATTTCAGGGTGCGGTCAGGAATTTATTTATAAAGAATATAAGAACATTGATGCAAGTGGGTGGAAGTACGAAGCACCATTGGAGTTCGCTTTTGAGATAAAAGATACGAGTTCTGTTTACAACCTGTTTTTAGAAGTGAACCATGTTGATACCTTTCCCTCAGAAAATGCGTACGTAAAAGTTTACACAACATTTCCTGATAAACACACCACTGAACAGCAATTGTCTCTGGAACTTGCAGCAAAAAATGGGGTTTGGAATGGAA
Organism: Saprospiraceae bacterium; assembly: GCA_016787375.1. Lineage (GTDB taxonomy): Bacteria > Bacteroidota > Bacteroidia > Chitinophagales > Saprospiraceae > JAEUUM01. The sequence goes on along the minus strand of JAEUUM010000290.1, from coordinate 2,445 downwards.
AGTGTGCATCTGGTGAATGCACGATTATCATCGGACTTCAGCAGAATGTAGTTTTTGCCCAAGCAGGTTTGTATAAAGTTCGCTTTGAGCAATTTGGTCGAACTTCACCTCTTATTGGTTTGAGCAAAATAGGTTTTTTGGTAGAGAATACCGGAAAAGCGAAGACACAGAAAAAGGAAAATAAGAGCAAAAAGCAAAGTAAGTAATAGGGTTTTTGCGGAAGCAAAAAAATCTAAATAATCTGCAAAAAACGCTTCCTTAAATCATATTTCTGAAATTCTTCTAATTACTTTATAAACTCTGGTAAACTCATTTACTTCCTCTTCAAAAGGGTCATGCTCAAAATGATTTGCCGAGATTAGTTTCAAATGCGTTACTCTGCCTCTTTCGTCAATTACTTTCTTTATATATTTCACCCAAAGAGAACCATTTGACTTGATGGCATAAATTTCATTCTCTTTTATGCTATTAATTGAATTGACTTCTCTGCAAACTACAATATCTCCATTCTGAATAACAGGCTCCATACTGTTTCCTTTAATCGGAAACGCTACTAATCCTGATCCGCTAACTCCCGGTATGGAGAAAGAGTCTAATTCTTCGCGCTCGAAACTACCCTGACCTAAGGTGGAGCCAGCAAATGCCTCAACCGTTGTATATAAAATATTCCCCTTTAGGTTATCTGAATTAGAATCTTCTCTGCGCGCTTGAATATCCATACCAAAAGGTGAACCAATTCCTTCCAGTAAAAATTTTTCGTTGATTCCATATTCTTTGCAAATAAGACGTGCATGATGATAGTCAATAACTCTTTTGTCGTCCTCATTAAGAAAAGCTCGCACGATATGACCATAGCCTTTGTTGCCTAATATCCTTTCAGCAAAATCTTTCATCCCTTTGCCTTCCCGGTCATTTTTCTTTATTACTCCACGTTCTTCTAAAAGTCCGAATACTTTTATAAATCTTTCATTAAGTGATAATCGATCTGGTGTAATCATAAAATAATATTAAACAATTAATTTTTTTTATTTGCAAATGTAAAACAAATTATTGATAATTGTGGAGTGAAATAAAAATAATTTGTTTTATTTATATTAATTAATTGAATTTCAGTTAATTAAAATTTAATTACGATAATAATTTGTATTAATTTTTTTAATCATCGTCACATTATGTAATTTTGTCATGGGTACAACCATGATCAACTTTTATTTTAAACATACTAGAAAAAATACCCTGAAAATTTAAAACTATGGCAATTGTAATCTCATTATTAAACCACAAAGGCGGAGTTGGCAAAACAACATCCACAATCAATATCGGAGCAGGATTGGTTGAACAAGGTAAAAAGGTCCTTTTAGTTGATCTTGACCCACAAGCAAACCTTACCCTTTCTCTGGGTATCCCGAGACAAAAAAATTCAATTTATGAGTCAATCAGAGGCGAATCTGAACTAGAACCTTATAAAGTTAAAGAAAATCTTGATGTCATAACCTCATCCCTCGATCTTTCAGGAGCTGAAATGGAGTTGATCAACGAGGCAGGCAGAGAGTATATTCTGCGTGAACTATTCGTTCCGGTGATGGAAGAATACGACTATATCATCATTGATTGTCCGCCATCATTGGGATTGTTGACGCTCAATGCACTTACCAGCAGCCAATATGTATTAATTCCTTTGCAAACTGAGTTTTTAGCATTGCAAGGTTTGGCAAAGATTAAGCAAATTATAGACAAGGTTAAGTTCAGACTAAACAAGGAACTTGAATTAGGTGGAGTAATAGCTACCATGTATGATTCCAGAAAAGTATTAAACCGAGATGTTGTTGAAACCATCATCAAACATTTTGGGGAAAAAGTTTTTAAAACAATGATTCGCGATAATGTAGCATTGGCTGAAGCACCTGCTCAAAGAAAAGATATTTTCTCATATAGCCCTAAAAGTATAGGCGCAGATGATTATCTAAGTCTCAGTAAAGAAATTCTAGTTCGTACTACATCTCCCGTTTTAGCAGGAGTTGAAACAAAATAATCCTTTGAAATTTTGAATGTGAAAAAATCTAAAATAATAAGTGACAAAAGCGATCTTCTCAATATCAATAATGATCTTGAGTGGACGGAGAGTAACGGTGATCTTTCTGTCACAGCTACAGTAGCTATGCCGAAAAAGTCGAATAAAAAATTCTTTAATGATCTGGACTCTTTTTTTGAATCTGCCATCGATGATTTATGGAAAGAATCTCAGGTAAGTGATTCAAAGGATTATGCCTTTGAGAAAACGGACACAAAAACTGAGCGTAAAGCCGGAAAAAAATCTTTTTTCAGTGGCCTGGATGCACTTTTTTCGAACACTTCACCTGCCGAGGGCAGTCATAATGACGAACCAGCACTCAGCAATGAAGAGCATCTCAAAAGGGTAACTTTTTTATTTAAAAAGGATAAACT
>JAEUUM010000264.1 GCA_016787375.1 Saprospiraceae bacterium | reverse complement strand
CAATGAACTACAGTAGGATTTAATAGTTCGGTCACTGTAATTCTTGTACTCGAGATGGTCTTGGTAAGCACGATCTAAACAGTCAGAGGTTTTCATCTTTAATCAATATTTTGTAATTGATTCAAAGATATTTGTAGATCTACAATGGGTCAATAGATTTACTCTATTCCAATAATCTTTGTCGTAAGTGCTTGTTCAACGTTTGGCGGCTTGGCGTAGTGGCGGATTTTTAGCACAAAAGTTCAATCGAATAACTGCACTTGAATCTACCACAAAAATGTCATAGAAGCACGTCACCCGCCATTACGCCAAGGCGCTGTTAGCGGTAGTTATTTTTTATTTTTTATAATTGATACAAGTTTTTGTCCGTGTACTAATATTTTAAGTCGTTGTCTGTTTAAAGAAATGTATGCTTGTTGCTTCTCGTGTTCGTCAAGTCCATTTTTATAAATGGAAATTATATGTTGATAAGTTAAAATGCCAGTAATTTTTTTGTCCACCACAATCGGCAATATATCTACATTTTCTTTTGCCATTATTTCAACCGCTTTCCGTAGTGTTTCCGTGGGTTGAACAAATAAATTATTTCGCTTAATAATCGAGCCTACTTTTTTATCAGTGGCATGTTGGGAATTAAATAGAGTTGATGAACTTAACAAACCCCTATATTCCCCTTCTGTATCTGAAATTATAAAATATCTTGAAAGTAGGTCGGTTTCATTTGTGAGCCAGTGACGTACTTCACCAATTTCCATATTGTCGTTTATAACAATTCCATTATCATTTACAATTTGTCCTACTGTTGTTTTTTCAAGAATGTCAGGCTCGTAAGAATGTGGGGTAACAACTCCTCTGCGGGCAATTTTTTCAGTCATAATTGTGTTTTCCATTAAAAAGAAGGATGTAAAATACGATGTGCTGCAAGTAGCCAATAAAGGCAACAAAGCATTGGATTGACCTGTAGTTTCCAATGCAAAAACAATAGATGTCAAGAACGCTCTTGATGCTCCCGCAAACATTGCAGACATTCCAACAAGCACTGAAAGAGGAATGTTAATTCCAGAATTTGGAAACCAAAACATTCCAATGCTACCTATTAAAGCTCCTGTTGCACCGCCTATTGTAAGCAAAGGAGCAAGTGTTCCTCCCGAAGTGCCGCTACCTAAAGAAATTGCCCAAGACAAAAATTTTAAAACGCATAATGAAAGTACAACTTGCATTGGCATTGTACCTGTAAGAAGGTCGGTAATGTTACTATATCCAACACCAAGTGTGCGAGGTGCAAAAAAACCAACCACTCCAACGGCTATACCACCAATGGCAGGCCACCATGCCCAATGAATAGGTAGTTTTTCGAAGACATCTTCTATCCAATACACAACTTTAGTTACAATAACTGAAATCAGACCTATAACAATTCCCATCGTTGCATAAAACAAAAGTGCGTAATTGGATGATGGTTGTAGCAGAAAATTAAGTGGAAAAACAACACCTTCTTCAAATAGCAAATGATGTCCAGCAGCACCAGTAATACAAGCCAAAGCAACAGGAATAAAAGACCGTGCAGAAAACTCAAACAACAATAATTCAATAGCTAAAAGTATTGCAGCTAACGGACTTCCGAAAATAGCAGACATACCTGCTGTTGCTCCGGCAGCAAGTAATATTTTTCGTTCATTGGGCGTTATTTTTATGAGCTGTCCAAGAGTAGAACCCAAAGCTCCGCCTGTCGCAATTATCGGGCCTTCTGCGCCAAAAGGACCACCTGTACCAATAGAAATGGCTGCTGACAGTGGTTTTAAATAAGTAATGGCTGGTTTTATTTTACTTTGGTTGGTTAGAATTTGCTCCATTGCTTCAGGAATTCCGTGTCCTCTAATGGCTTTTGAACCATATAACGCCATTAAGCCAACAATTAAACCTCCAACAATTGGAACGGCTACTACAAATATTCCATAAGAATGGTGCATTGGACTTGATGGTTCAATAGAGAAATTACCATAAAATGCGATGTTGGTTATTAAGTCAATAAGATATACAAGCAATTTTGCAATGAAACTTATACAAATCGCAATTACTACAGCAAGTAGCGATAGGCGTAATAAACGCTTCTTGTCGTACTTCTTTTTTGAAGCTACATTTTCTCGTTGTAGCGTTGGCGATAATGAAATAGAAACAGGTATTCCGTTGTTTAACATCTTTATTGAAAAATTAAATTGATTAAATATAACCCGAGAACCAAGACACCTTGTAATAACATCGTTCCGTCAAGAATTCCATAATAATATAATGGCAAATTTCGTATTCTTTCGTTGATTAAAAATACAATTGTTGTTAAGAACGAAATTGTAAATGCACTTATAATTATCCATTGATTTGTGATTAAGTAATGAAATACAGCAATTGTAAGAAATAGAACCAAGGCGGATATTGAACTGTAGATTGATTTTTTTGCACCAATAAGCAATGGAATTGTCTTTAATCCTGCTTGGCGGTCGGCAATCATGTCTCGAATATCAAATGGAATTGTTATTGCGAATACAAACAAAAATCGTTCAATTATCATGGTCAAAATATGAAAATTGTTATACGCTTTTTCCGAATGAATTACAGGAAGTAATATGGTAACAGTAGCCCATACAAATGAAATTAAGAATATTTTTAAAAAAGGAATTTGCCTTAGTCTAAAAATCCCTTTTGCACTTTTTGAGAGAGGGGTTGAATAAAATAAAGTGAGCCCAGCAATTGGAGCTAATGTTAGAAGCACTTTTAATTTTGCTTCAACAACAGAAATAGCGAAACCAAGAACGGATAAAAATACTAATAAATAGAACCAGTTCGATTTGTCTTTAACCCAATTGTGTTTATCAGAGTTTAGAGCATCAGAATTCGTTAAAATAGTAATTAGTCTATGAAGATTATATTCAAAAAGCGTTGCAAAAAAAATCAAAAATAGATAAGGATGCCATTGAGGATTAAGCCCTAACTGTATTTGTGTCGCTACAGTTAATGCAACTGCGGAAAGAGAAATAAAGATATTTGAATTTATGAGTATTCTGATTGCTTTCAATTTTCCCTTGTTTTTCTGTTTGGTTGTCGGTTGCTGTCAATGATGGGTCTGTCCGTTACAAATTGTCAAGATGTATTGTCGTTATATAATTACCGCTAACATTTGTATATACGCAAACCTGCGTATATTACAATTATGTGTAGCCTTTTTTTTGGTCGTCATTGCTTGAATTTTTCAAATGTGTTTCCATTAAACTTAAATGCTCCATTTTCCGGAGTCCCAAGCCATAAGTCGCCTTGATTGTCCTTATACATTGAAACTAAATTAACATCTTTTGTTCCGTCTTTAACAGCATAATGTGTAATCGTTTTGCCGTCATATTTATATAATCCTTTGTCCCATGTTGTTAACCAAATATTTCCATTACTGTCTTCTACAATGTATGAATAATAGATATAATTATCTCCACCAAATATTTTTGCGTTTCCAATTCCTACTGTTTTTTGATACTGAAGTCTGTCGCTTTTTGTTGTCTTTTCAAAATCGAAAATATACTTGTGCCAGGTGTTACAAAGCCAAAAACTACCTTGATTATCTTCAAAAATTGAACGAATACCAAAAGTTCCGCCATTAGGCACATAGGTCAAATCGTCTTCATACATCCATTTTACTGTTTCTCCATCAAAACGACAGGCTCCGAAAACGGAAGTGCCAAACCAGATTGCACCTTTTCGGTCTTTATAAATACAATAGACTTCGTAAGGACTAAAAAACGAATTGACCACTCGTGGGTAAATTTCATCGTGAAGATAGTGTTTGGGAAACTCCAAATCATATAATTTTTCACCATCATAACGATAAGCACCTTCATTCTTTTTACCCAATATGTAAAACCACAAATCATTGGGTTCTAATTTCCATTCTTTGCTTTTGATTGTTTGCAAAGTTGTAAATATCTTCCCGTCAAACTTGCTGATACCGCCGAAAGTGGAAATAAATATATTTCCAAATCTGTCTTCTTGAATTTGCCTTATAGTGTCGTTAGCAAGTCCATCTTTTGTTGTGAAATTGACGATGGTTTTGCCGTCATACCGATAAAGTCCTTCTCCATTGCTCCCAAACCAATAGTTATTCTTTTTGTCCTGAAACACATACCATAAATGGTCGCCAAGTTTACTTACTGTGTCACCAGATGCAAAATGTCCGTTTGAATTGTTAGCATTTGATGCTGCATTATTTGTCTGTCCATTGCAAGATGTCAAAATGGTTAAAATGCTAAAAAATAAGATTGTTTTTAACTTCATTGTCGGTCTGTTCATGGTTTGCACTGTCGTCATAAGCTTACACATAACTAAAAAGAATATTGATACCAGGATCCACTACAAGCTTGGAATTGATACGTATGTGTCTGTCATCAATATTTTATTGAATTAGGTCTGTGATCAATTATAGGGATTTACGTTCATTATTCTGATACGTTATCAGAACAAATGTATTATTTTTTGGATGCTTTTAAAAGTATAGTACAATCAAAAGATAGGAATCGATGATTCAATTTTTCAATCGAGGCTATTTGCTTTATACTTGGGATGTTTTTTGCCTTAATTCGTTGAGTATCGGCTTGGTGAGTTGGGTGGAAGAGCGCTGCTGTTCAATAGTATTTGTGGTCCCGCCAGGAATCGAACCTGGATCTAGAGTTTAGGAAACTCCTATTCTA
>JAEUUM010000249.1 GCA_016787375.1 Saprospiraceae bacterium | reverse complement strand
AATTAAACATACTGGTTTTTCTTTTTCTCTGAAAACATTATGCCAAACCAGCCGAAACTTTAGATTAAGTTATTCGTTTTGAATAATTCACTTAAATTCTGTGACATGAATAAAATTTTATGGCTTTGTCTTGCTACCTTGATCGCAACTGCTTGTAAATCAAATAAAGAGACAGAACCTTCCTCTGAACCAAGTCAAGATAAATTGATACAAGTTCAACCTGATGTCAAAAAAATGAAAGAAGCATTTCAGATAAACGCTGAAAATGAAGCTAGTACGGCTGTAAAACAGATTGAAAAAAGAATGCCTGATTTTGTACCTAAATCAGGTAAAAATAATTGGCATGCTGTCTACAACCAATCCAACGAACACTTAGTTGGTATTTTTAGGCTCCCCAGTGATCTTGCTTGGAGAGAATTTATGGCTACCATGCATTATGCCGATGAAAACGAAATCAATAAATCACTTGTGTGGCAACCAACCGAAGAATGGTGGGTTAAGAGAGATGTTTTAGCCAACGTTAAAAGCAGAAACTTATTGGCATATAAAAGAGAAGACAAAACCGGCAATTGGTATTTTGCGTTCAATAGCCGAAATTATGAAGTTTATTTTTGGAGATAATGACTTCAATACATTTCAGTTGAAAAAGGGTATCAAAATTTTGATACCCTTTTTTGTAAGATGAATGCTTTAAACATATATTTGTGAGCTCCACCAAAAATAGTACAGTTTAAAAGTAGAATAATTTCTTATTACGTAAAACATTCTTATAATTATACTATATTTAAGATATATTTAGAATAATATTTTTTATTTTAAACAAAAAAAGGGTTACCAAATTAATGATAACCCTTTACTATTTTACGGTAAAATTACTTTGTTTTAGGAGCAGCTTCTTTAACAGCTTCTTTTTTAGCAGTATGTTTTACAGTTTTACCTTGAGCTTTGTCTGTTGCCATTGGTTTAGCATTTGACGTACCATCAACCACATTCCCTGCTGGCTTAGTAGTTGGTGTTGTAGTTGCTTTTGGTTTAGCATTTGTTGTTGCAGTTGGAGTATGTTGAGGTGTCTGCTTAGTAGCAGGCTTCTCCTGAGCATAAGAAAATACTGAACCAGTAAGAACAAGAGCTAAAACAAATAGTTGCTTCTTCATAATTTTTTTGATTTTTTAATAATTAAAATAGTTGAATAATATTAGGTAAACGATTCGAAAATACTTTTAGTTCTCATTATTAGTTAAGGTAAAGTTAAAACAAAATGAGCAATTAATGTAATCTTACAATGGCATTAATTTGTTAAAGCCTAGGTTATTACATGTGAAAAATCCCGTTAATATTAGCTTCATTTTTTGCTTCATTTATATTTGAGTTTGATTATCAAATTTCTAGTACATTATTATACCGAAAATGGCAAAAGCTTATCACTAATTATATAATTATTTTTGATCAGCATCATGCTTTGCTTTATAAATATGTTTGCTTGCCTTTTTTTGCTCTTTCCTGACCTCCCTTCTTTCATTCCTGGTAAATTTGCCATCAGACTTAGCTTCCCTTTTACTTTCTTGAATTTCTTTTTGCTCCTTTTCAAGATGTTTGACTTCTTTGTTGGTTAATTCTCCTGAATTTGCTCCTTCTGCTATTCTTGTTTGTTGTTGCTTCTGTGAGTTATTGATGACCTTTGGTTTATTTTGTCCAAATGCTAACGCAGAAAAAATCATCAAAGTCATGGTTAAAAATTGTACCTTTTTCATTTTTTAGAAATTTAAGTTGTTTGTAAATAATTAAAATATGCTTTAAAAACGATCACAGTAATTAATTAGTATTTCAGTTTTGTTATAATCAAGTTAAGAGTTTTCACCATTTGTCGGATAAGCCAAATTCGTTTTTTTGCCTCATCCATCGACCTTTTGAAAAATCAGGTATATCAACAGCCTGGCTACCGAGTTCAATAGATTTCTCAGATAAAGGGGTTATTGCTGACCATGTTGCATAATCATATACATCCAATGGCATAGGTTTTTCATTTTTTAATGCCTCTATGAAAGCATTTATTACAAACCAATCCATTCCGCCATGCCCTGCACCCTTGGCATCTTGGGCATATCTTTGCCACAGTGGGTGATCATACTTGTCGTAATAGGCTTTTGCATCTTCCCATTTTTCATCTTTTGAAATCCCTTCCAAATAAACGCTTTTATTAATATCCATCCATAACCCTTTGGTTCCTTGAACTCTAAAACCCAGTGAATATGGCCTAGGAAGACTTGTATCGTGAGTCAAAGTAATGGTTTCACCACGTACAGTTTTGATCATTGTTGTCACCACATCACCCAATTTGAATTCAACTTTAGCATTAGGGTGTTCTTTGCCTCCTTGCTCCACTATATAATTATGCAGTCCTCGCGATTTTGAAGCCATAGAAGTAAGATGAGTCATTCTGTTACCTCTTTCAAGGTCAAGAAAAGTTGCTACCGGTCCTAAGCCATGAGTCGGATATAACTCACCATTCCTGTGAACTGAGTTTTCTGTTCTCCATTTTGCCTCTGAATATCCATTTTCACCAAATTCAACTCCCCCACCATAAGGTTGTTTACCATTGTTAAACTTTACATCGCGAAGATCGTGTTGATATCCCCCTTCGCAATGAATAAGTTCACCAAACAGTCCTTTTTTATGCATATTCAAAATTGCCATAACATCTCTTCTGTAGCATACATTTTCGAGTGGCATAAATGGTGTCTGATACTTTTCAAATGCTTGAACTATTTGCCAGCATTCTTCAAGTAAATATGCGCCACCTACTTCACATCCTACTGCTTTTCCGGCAGCCATTGCATCTATAGACATTGGTGTGTGCCAAATCCAAGGAGTTGCAATGATCACTGCATCAATGTCTTTGTTTTCAAGCAATTT
>JAEUUM010000157.1 GCA_016787375.1 Saprospiraceae bacterium | reverse complement strand
ATGAACCTTTTACATTTGACCCCCAACCCGCAGTTAGTCTAATGAATTCTTCCTTTTTATCCACCCTAAGTAACCTCACAATCTGGCCTTTAAGTTCTCGGGCATCATTGAAGAATTTTGTAAACAACTCACATTGCCAGGCCTTGTTCAGGTTGTTATTCTTAAGGATAATTTCAGCGTAAATGTACCTTGTTTCTTCTTCTGAAAAAGACTTAAAATAAACCCTTTCAAATTCTGGAACATCATCATATGGGCCTTCATAAAGCTTGAGGCTATGAATTTCAATATAAGGATGAATATCTTCAAAGAATCGATTTTCAGACTCTTCAACATAAAAGTATTTTGTTGCTACTTTTTCACCTTCAACCCATGCTTCCCAGTAGTAAGTTCCTTTTTTCCAAAATGCACCCGGTTTTTTATTGCCCCAGCCTTCGCGAATAAAAACGATGTTGTCATACTTACTTACTTTTCTCTTAAATGGAAGTGAGCAAATTTCTTTTTTTTCTTTCTTGAGTGCAAAACATTTTAGTTCTAATTCTACTTCCCAATCATCTTCATCAAAGAATTTATTGTAAAACGACAGCTCGGCATAAACATAGGTTGTTTCAAATCTATCAAAAACTTGCCGGTATTTCTTCCGATTATCAGCAAGCCACTCAGTAGAAGCATAAACTTTTAGCTCTCTGAATTTATATTTTTTTGTGGTTGGATAATTATGTGAAATTTCAGACATTGATAAAATTGTTTTACATTTAACGCTAATTGTAAGCTTTCAGTTTCCCTTAACATCAAAGATCTGCTGAAAATTCTGAAATTTGTTTTAACAAAATGTTAAACCTTTGACAACAAAATCTATTTAAAAAGCATCTATCTTTGTAAGTGGCTACTTTTAAGGTTTTAAAAATTGGCTTCTATTAATAATATTCAATTTATGTTGGTTAAAAATTTTATGCTGAAGTTTTGTTTTGTTTTTTTGAGTCTTATACCTATTAGCCTATCAGCTCAATTTTCAGAACAAGATTGTTTGGGAGCCATACCTTTGTGCGGAAATGCAATAATTGACTATCATGAAGGAGTGGAATTCCCAGATTTCATTCCACCATTGTCAACTGCCGGATGTTTAAATTCTGAAGTAAATTCTGTTTGGATTTATATTCAAGCAGACCAAACTTCACCACCAGGGGCAACATTATCAATGATAATTTCACCCAAAAACGGTTTGGCAGCTGACTATGATTGGGCCGTTTTTGGTCCGGGAGCATCTTGTGGTAATTTAGGAATTCCAATAAGATGTTCTGCAGCGCCGGCTGATTGTTTTTACTGCCCCAATACAGGTTTTGTAGGCGGACAGGGTTTTCCATTAAATTCGGAAGACAAAGCAACCGGTGATGGATACTTACCATTATTTGGTACATTTCCAGGAGAAGGATATTATATTTTGGTAAATAACTATAACAATGATCCGGGTGGCTTTTCAATTACCTTTGGTGGAGCTACCATATTAGACTGTACGCCAACACCACCATGCCAAATGCAGTTATTCGCTTCAAATGATGTTACTGTTTGTCAAGGTGAAGCCGGAACATTTGACTTTGTTACCACCGAATTAGGTGGCGGAGGACTTGTAGATTGGAAATGGACATCAGACCCACCCATTGCTGTTAATTGGTTAAGTGATAAAAATAGTGCCAATACATCTGTTACAATTCCATCCTTTTTTTCAGGAATAATTACTTACACCATAACCGGCACCATTCCAATTTGCTCAGCATCAAAAGATATAAAGGTAACAGTCATTCCTGCGCCAGTAGTAACATTAGAGCCAATTCCAACGCAGATATGTAGTACAGCAGATCCTATACAACTCAATTTTTCACCTCCCGGTGGGTACTTTGAAGGTTTCGGACCCATCTTTAATGGTTTTTTAGATCCAAATGAATGGGGTCCGGGAGATTTTACACTTACCTATAAAGTAAAATACCCAAGTGGATGTATTGGTGACGATATAATTGATGTCAACATTGTGCAAGGACCTGAAGCTACAATTGAATATGTCGATGAATTTTGTATCAATGATCCAATTTATAAGCTTCTTGCTGTTGAGCCTGGCGGAAAATGGTCAGGACCCGGCGTAAATAGTAATGGAGAGGTTGATCCTAAAAAATTAGGCGTCGGTAATTTTAAAGCCATTTATACTGTAGACAATGGATTTTGCAAATCTAAAGATGAAACGACGATTCAAATCAAACCTCTACCAGTTGTTAACATTACTGATCCCGGGCCAATATGCAATGATCAACTTATTCAAACATTAGCCGCAGCCCCTCTTAAAGGAAAGTGGTCAGGATTACCAGACACCTTAGGCAAATTCAAACCAAATTTGCTAGCACCCGGTAATTACAAAGCATACTATAATTATACTGATCTTTTTGGGTGTAAAAATGCAGATACGCTCGATATAAAAATCAATGCAAAGCCTTTTGCAATTGTATCCCCTACTGCGCAAGTGTGTAATTCAAATACAAATGGGAACACATCTATTCTTGATTTCGAAACATTGGTGAGTGCCGGTGATTTAGGTGGTACATGGACGGATGTTTCAGGCTCTGGAGCTACTGGAATTTTTCCAAATCTTGATTTTATCAATTCAACACCCGGTAAATACACATTTACCTACACCACAAAATCTGCACAGATACCTTGCCAGGAATCAAGTTATAATGTCGAAGTGGAAGTAATTGATTGCAAATGTCCTGCTTTGTTCCTAACTCCAAATGTTGTGCTATGTGACGATAACCCAAATTTTGACCTTGACAATTTAAAATTGAATCCCAACCTTGGAACATGGTCAATTCTCTCAACTCCAGTTGGTTCAAATCCAGGTACTCTGCTTGGTTCGAATTTTAATGTATTGAACAAAGATGGAGGTATTTATACTGTTGAGTTTACATTAAACAATACACCTCCTGTTGGTTGCCCAAACAGTAATACTTCAACAGTTGAGGTTAATTCATCGCCTAAGGCCATTTTCTCTCCAACCAAAACTGTTTGCAACCAATTAGTAACCGGTAATTCACCTGTTACACTGGATTTAAGCAGTTATATTATTTCAGGAGATAAAGGTGGAACCTGGATTGAAGTAACGAGTTCAGGAGCGGCGGGTAGTTTGCCTATTTTGGATTTTACAGGAGTTGCTCCGGGTAACTATACATTTAAATACACAACGAATTCAGCAAAAGCACCTTGTGTTGAAAACTCATATACAGTTGATGTGTTTGTTCAAGATTGTGAATGTCCGAATTTGGATTTGTTGCAAAACCTCGAATTATGTAACAGCCTCTCAACATATGATTTAAATTTACAAAAAGTTACAACAGAAGCCGGAAACTGGACAATTAAATCCAAACCCACCGGCTCAAATCCAATCACTCTGACTGGTTCAAACATGAACATTTTAGGTAAAGATGCAGGACAGTACATCTTCAGCTTTACGCTTTCACAAACTCCTCCTCCGGGTTGTCCTGTTTCAAATGATGTAACCGTAAATATTTTCGATGAGCCTAAAATAATTCTCACTCAAAATGTAGATGTTTGTAACAGTAATTTGAGTGGTAATTCAACAATAGTAAATCTTGAAAATTTAATCACCAGTGGATCAAAAAATGGAACTTGGTCAGATATTAATGGTTCTGGCGCTATAGGACCTGACAATGCAAAAGATTTTGATGGAATTGCCCCCGGAAATTATGTTTTTTCATTCAAAACAAATACTGCGAATTTTCCATGTTTAGACAAAACCTACAGTGTTACAATTACAGTTAACGATTGTAAATGCCCAAGTTTAAGTGTCATTAAGTATACTGCTTTGTGCACCGTAGGCACAACATCTATTGATCTTAACAACCTAAAAATAACCTCAGAGCAGGGATTCTGGAGTTTGAAAACAAAACCTGCAGGAAGCAAACCTGCTACTTTAGTTGGAACAACATTTAATGCACTAAATGCCGACGGTGGGATATATGTCTTGTCATTCAATTTGCAATCCTCTCCTCCGGTTGGTTGCCCCAGTTCTGCAGATATAACTATTGAAGTAGTTCCTGCACCTGCTGCTACACTTAATGGCTCAGTGAATGTCTGTAATTCGACAGGTTCAGGTCAATATTTGACAACAATAGATTTATATACTCAAATTATAAATGGGGATAACCAGGGCACTTTTGCAGACACAGATAACTCAGGAGCGAAATTAAATGGAAAAACACTAGATTTTACAGGAGTTACACCAGGTTCATACACATTCACTTATACTACCAAAAGTGCTAAATCGCCTTGTTCTGAGAGTGTATATTCAATCGAAGTGATTGTTGAAGATTGTGACTGCCCCAGTGTTGCCACAAAAAACCCTGGAAACCTGTGCTCTGATAATGCCAATATCAACTTAAGTACACTTGCCATTACAAATGAACCCGGCACATGGACAATAACAACACAACCATCAGGTCCAAACCCTGCATCGATAATTTCAAACACTTTCAATGGCACAAATTCGAATCCGGGAACCTATGTACTAACCTACACTTTAAATACCACACCTCCAAACGGCTGTTCGATATCGAGTAAGCAAACTTTCAAAATTGTTCAAAATTTAACGGCCGGAATCACACCAAATGAAATATCGTTGTGTCAGAATCAAAGTCAGTTAATAAATTTAAACGGTCAACTTTCCGGCTCATCTCCGGGAGGTGTCTGGAAAGAAGTATCTGTTATTCCATCTAAAAACAATGTACAAAACATCCTTAATGGACTTTTCAATACCCAA